>NZ_JCBANG010000026.1:0-70824 GCF_059760905.1 Achromobacter sp. 1011811831 | reverse complement strand
GCGATATCGAGGTTCGGCCGGCATACGCGGGCGGGCCCGGCATTGACGCAAAGCCGGTATCCGCGCGGCCGAGGGCCGTGTCGCCGATTTCGGCGGAGCCCGCCGCGGCCGCCGGATGGGCGGGCGCCGCGCAGGCGCGCCGGCCGCGCAAGCAGTCCGTTCATGCGCAGCACGACGAGCAGGGCGTTTCGGTATGGATCCGCGACGCCGCGATGAACAGCCTTCAAGCCCGGCATCTCGCCATGGCCATCGCCGAAGGCATGCAGGGCGGGGCGCGCGATCTGGCGTCGCTCTATCTCAACGGCCGTCCGCTGCTGGGCGGCCCGGACTCTCCTTCAACCGCTACGCCGGAGTAACGCTTCATGGCCATCGATTCGACCGCCGCGGCTTCCGCCTCGACCCAGCTGGGCATGCAGGACCTGCTCAAGGTGCTGCTGGCCCAGCTCACCAACCAGAACCCGCTCAAACCCATGGAGAACCAGGATTTCATCGGGCAGATCGCCCAGTTCTCATCGCTGGAGCAGAGCCGCCAGACCTACGCCAAGCTGGACCAGCTGGTCACGCTCCAGTCCACGTTGCAGTCCGTGGGCCTGATCGGCAAGACGGTGGACGCCCAGTCGCCCACGGGCAGCATCACCGGCACCGTGACGGCGCTCAGCCTGGCATCGGGCACGCCGACGCTCAGCATCCGGACATCCAGCGGCTCTGTCGTCAATGACGTGAGCCTCGGTTCGGTATCGGCCATACGCTGAAGGAGCGCGCCATGCTGGATAGCATCTGGTTGAGTCTTTCAGGCATGAACGGATTCTCCAAGGGACTGAAGACCATCAGCAACAACGTGGCGAACATGAACACGCCCGGCTTCAAGAAATCGCAAGTCCTGTTTGAAGAGCAGTTCAACGCCTACGCGCCCTACAGCAAGGGCTGGAGCGGCCCCGACGCGGGCGGCGGCGCCGGCGTGGACACGTATGCGACGCGCATGGATTTCAGTCCGGGCGAAGCCCGGCAGACCGGCAGCGGCCTGGACATGGCGCTGGACGGCGCCGGCTACTTCATGCTGCGCATGCCCGATGGCGAAGTGCGCTACACGCGCGCGGCCCAGTTCGACTTCGGCGATGATGGCGTGCTGCGCAACAAGAGCGACCGCGCGACGGTCCTGGGCACGGGCCGCAATGGCGAGGGGCCGCTGGGCGAGATCTCCACGGCGGGACTGACCACGTCCCCAGCCAACTCCACATCACGCATCCGCTTCAACGGCTACCTGTCGTCGACCGGCACGGATCATCAGCTCAACGCCGTCAAGGTCTACGACCGCAGCGGTGCGGAGCATCTGCTGAAGGTGTCTTTCGTCAATACGGGCGCAACCAGGCCGGGCACCTGGAAAGTGACGGTCGAAGACGGGCCGAACAAGCTGGGGGAAGGGACCCTGGCCTTCAAGGACGGCCGGATCGATCCGGGCGCGTCCAGGATCTCCATCATCTACAGCCTGCCTGCGCTGGACGCGCAGCCGATCGAGCTGGATTTCAGCGAGGGCGTGACGGCGTTCGCGTCCGGGACCACGTCCACGCTGACGGTCTCGAATCAGGACGGTTACGCGGCAGGCACGGCCACCGGCATCACCTTCGACGGTTCCGGAGTGCTGTCCGTCAGCTATTCAAATGGCCAATCCCGGCAGGGTAGCCGCATCGCGCTCGCGCGTTTCGGTTCGGATGACGCCTTGTCTCCGATGGGCGCCAGCCAGTTCGTGCTCAGGGACGAGGCCGCGCGCATGCTGGGCAACCCGCGCCTGCCCGGATTCGGACGCCTGCTGACGGGGCGCGTCGAAGGTTCCAACGTGGACCTGTCGCAGGAATTCAGCGATCTGGTGGTGATGCAGCGCGGCTATCAGGCTTCGTCGCAGGCCGTATCCACGGCCAACGATCTGATCCAGTCCCTGTTCGATCTGAAGGGGCGGCGCTGATGACGGCCTGGAGCATCGGATGGTGGACCGGCCAGGAGAGCGGACGCGTGGCCGACGCGTTGCGGGAATCGCTGCGGGACTGGTGCGGGCAATGGGGGGCCGACTTCGCGGTCCTGCGCGTCGAACCGGAAGCTTTCGACACGCGTCCCTCGACGGATCCGGTCTGGCTGGCGCTGTCCGATGGCGCGGACCAGGGCGGCGCATGGATGGGGCATTCCGACGTCGCGGCGCGCGCGCTGGGCGCGGCGCTGTGCGGCGAGGCCGAGGGCGATGTCGTCGCGCGTTCCGGCGGGGCGATGCTGGCCGGCGCTGGCCGGCGCGCGGCATTGGCGCTGGCCGAGGCGCTGCGCCAGGCGCATGCGTGGCATGCCATCGAGGCCACGCCTTGCGCGTTGCCCGGCGGCGTTGCGCGAGGCGGCTTGATGCTGTCCGTCCGGCTGGGCCTGGCCAGGTTGCCGCTGGCGTTGAGTGCCGGGGCGGTGCAACGGCTGGCCGGGCGCGGTCGGAGGGAAGGCGGACCGCTGGCGCCGTTGCAGCAGGCCATCGGCCGGCGTGCCGTCAGGCTGAACGTGACGCTGCGGCCGGTGCGGCTGGAGATCGGTGGCCTGTGTTCGCTGTCCATCGGCGATGTGGTTGCCCTGGACCATGGGTTGGAGGAGCCCGCGATGCTGCGGGCGCAGGACGCCACGGCGGTCGCCGAGGTGCATCTGGCAAAGATTGGGCCCCACAAGGCCATCCGGCTGGACCGCGCGGCGCCATGAGCGTCGTCTGGTCCGATTATTAAAAGAAGTGCCTAGGAGTACGGACTTGACTCATCCCCATACGGACATTGCCGGCGCAATGGCCCAAGCGGTCGATTTTCCCGAAGGCGCGGATGTCCAGGCGGAGCAAACCGCGCTGGCTATCCGCAATCTCAACCCGATCCACAGCGTGAAGGCGACGCTGTCGGTGCGCGTCGGCGAGGTCGAGCTGACCGTCGGCGACCTGATCAATGCCAAGAGCGCGCAGGTCTTCGCGCTGGACCGACGGGTCGACCAGCCGGTGGACCTGTTGCTGGAGGGCAGCGTGGTCGCGCGCGGAGAGCTGGTCGCAGTGGGCGATCATTTCGGCATCCGCGTGACCGAATTGCCGCTGGACCTGCGTTCGCTCGCATGAACGCCGATACGCCCCTGGCCTGGGGGCAGGATCGGGCCGCGAGCACCGCGTTGCAGTCCTGGTCGTGGGCGCTGGCCGTTGTGCTGGCCCTGCTCGCCTGCGCCGCGGTTTTCTGGTGGCGCCGGCGTCCGGGGCCGCAAGGCGGACGCCGGCGGACGAATGCGCCGGTGAGACGCCTGGGCGGCGCCCGGCTCAGCCAGCGCGTGGCGCTGGAGGTCGTCGAGTTCGGCGGCCAGCGCATCCTGCTGTCCGTCAGCGAGTCCGGCGCCCGCGAGATCGCGCGCGCGCCGGCCGATGCCGGCGCGCCGGGGAGCGGGCAATGAGGCGCGCCGCGCTCGGCCCGGTCCTGGCGACGCTGAGCCTGCTGGCATGGCTGGCGCCGTGGCAGGCGGTGGCGGCGGGCGCAGCTGGCGCCTCGTTGGGCATGGGCGAACTGGCGGGCGCCGACGCGCCCGCGACGGCCAGCGCCTTGCGCATCGCCCTCGGCCTGACCGCGCTCAGCCTGTTGCCGGCCCTGCTGGTGTGCACGACGGCGTTCCTGCGCATCATCATCGTGCTGTCCATGTTGAGGCACGGATTCGGCATGCAGGAAACGCCGCCCAACGCCGCGCTGCTGGGCCTGGCCCTGTTCCTGACGCTGTTCGTGATGTCGCCTGTCATGAATGAACTGAACCGGGATGCGCTGCAGCCGTTCATGCAAGGCAGCATCTCCGTCGAAGAGGCCTACGAGCGAGGCGCCCGGCCCTTGCGGGCGTTCATGGCCAGGCATACGCGCGAGGAAGACCTGGCGCTGATGCTGGAACTGTCGGGCGCGCCCAAACCGGCCACGCTCGAGGAGGTCGGGAACGTCCAGCTGATCCCCGCGTTCATGCTGTCGGAGCTGCGCGTCGCGTTCCAGATCGGCTTTGTCATTTTCCTGCCGTTCCTGCTGATCGACCTGATCGTATCGAGCGTGCTGATGGGCCTGGGCATGATGATGATGCCGCCCGTCACGGTCTCGCTGCCGATCAAGATCCTGCTGTTCGTGCTGATAGACGGCTGGGGACTGGTCCTGCGCTCCACCATCGGTTCCTTCCATTGAGGCCGGCCATGATGATCGCAGCTGTGCAAGAGCCGGAATGGCCCGTGCTTCCCGAAGAGGACATGCTCTGGTTCTCCTACCGGGAGCAACCGACACAGGCGTTGCGGGACCGCCTGGTGTCGCGTTATCTGCCCTATGCGCGCGCGATCGCGGCGCGCATGTACTCGCGGCGTGGCGGTCAGGATTTCGAGTTCGACGACTATATGCAGTACGCCTCGCTCGGCCTGATGGAGTGCGTCGACCGCTATCAGCCTGGCCTGGGCGCATCGTTCAAGACCTATGCCACCACCCGCATGACGGGGGCCATTCTCAATGGCCTGGAGAAACTCACCGAGCGCCAGCAGCAGCTGTCCATCCAGCGGCGCATGACCGCCACCGGCGAGCGCGTCGCCTCGCTGGCCGAGGATGACGCGCCCGATGGCGCCGAGGAGTCGACCGAGGCGCTGTTCCGAAGGCTGGCGGCCGCTGGCGTGGGCGTGGCGCTGGGCGTGCTGCTGGAAGGGTCCGGCCTGATCGAATGGGAAAGCACCGAGGCCGCGCGCGGCCTGGGCGCCTATGAACAGGTGGAGCTCAGGCAGCTGCGCGACCGCGTGTTGGCGCTGGTCGCCGCGCTGCCCGAGCGGGAACGTCATATCGTGCGTTCGCACTACATGCAGGACGTGCCGTTCCAGGACATCGCGGCGGAGATGGGCCTGACCAAGGGCCGCATTTCCCAGCTGCACAAGCGCGCCCTGGACATGCTGAGACAGGAACTCGGCAAGCTCAGGCAGTCCGCCGCCGACTTCTGAAGCCGAGATTGGCGCTACGCTCTTCCAAGAATGAATCCCGCAGCAAAGGAGCCCTGAACATGTCGACCTCTTCCGAACGCCTGGACCGCTATGACGCCTACCTGCGCCAGGATCCCGCCAACGCGCCGCTCGCGATGCAGGCGTTCGAGCTGGCGCTGGAGCTGGGCTATCTGGAGCGGGCCCAGGCTTATCTGGACCAGGCCAAGGCCGTGGATGGAGACGCGGCCTATCTGTCGCACCGACAGGCAGCGCTGCTGGCGGCCCAGGGCCGCTGGCCAGAGGCGTTGGCCGCGCAGCGAGCGTTGTGCCAGCGGTTTCCAGATGACGCGGATTTACAGGCCACCCTGGCCACGCTGTTGCATTGCGCCGGGGAGCACGATGCGGCCGAAGGGGTCTGGTCCGAGTTGCTGGCGGGCGGCCGTCTGCCGCCGCATGCCTGGGCCTATCGGCTGCGCACCCTGCATTTCCAGCGGCGCTTGACCGAAGGGCTGGCGTGGGCCGGCGCGCAACCGCTGGAAGGCCAGCCGGAAGCGGCGGGCGTGCTGAGCCTGATGGCCGTGGACGCGGGCGACTTCGCGGCCGCGCGGCGCTGGGTGACGGTTGCGCTGGCGGGTGCACCGGACTGCGTCGAGGCCTTGACGGCGCGCGGCGCGCTGGCGCTGGCGGCCAAGGATCCCGTGAGCGCGCTGGCCGACTTGAACGCCGTGTTGCAGCGCCGGCCGGCCGAAGGGCGCGTGTGGTCGTCGGCGGGTATCGCCCGGCTCCTGCTGCGACAGCCGCAGGCAGCCATCGATGCCTTTCAGCGCGCCACGGCGCTCATGCCCGCGCATATCGGCAGTTGGCACGGATTGGGCTGGGCGCAGTTGTTGCAGGGAGACCTGGCCGCTGCATCGGCCGCATTCGAGAGCGCGCTGGCGCTGGACCGCAACTTCGGCGAAAGCCATGGCGGCGTCGCCATCACGCATGCGCTGGCGGGGCGGGCGGAACAGGCCGATCATCACATCGAGCTGGCGCTGCGGCTGGACCCGGCCTCCCTGTCGGCCCGTTATGCGCAGGCCGCGCGCAGCGGCGCGCTGCAGCATACCGAAGCGTTCCAGCGCCTGGCCGAGCGCGCGCTGCGCGGCGCGCAAGCCCCGGACGGCCGCTCGCTGCTGGACTGGGTGTCGAACTAGACGCACCGCGCGGCCGGCTCAGCCCGGCTGGGCTTCCCCGGGCATCGCGAGCAGCAGGCGCGCCGCTTTCTGGCTGGCTGCCAGCAGATCCGGTTGCGCCTGCATCCGCTGCTGGACGATGTCCACCAACTGATGGAACTTCGGATCGTTGATCAGCCCCGCACCCAGTTCGGACAGCAGGGCCGCCTCCAGGAAATAGCGGAAAGCCTTGCGCTCGCGGTCGGGGTCGTCGCGGTCCAGTGCCGATACCCGCGTCAGCAAGGCCGTGAAGACCGGCGGCTCCGCCGTCTTGGTGGGTTTGGCCGCGTTGGACGCCTTGCCGGTCATTCCTGTCTTGCCTGTCCGGCCGCCCGCGAGCGTGCGCTGCTGGATGAGCTGGGCCAGGCGCCCAATGCCGTCGATCATGAGGGGCCTACAGGTTCTGCTTGTAGGAAGCCAGCACGAATTGGGCGGCGGCTTCGTTCTGCGGGGCCGCGGAATCGGCCGCGGCGTCGCCGCGTTGCGTCCGGATATGCGCGGCCACCATGCCCATGTCCTGGTTCAAGGGTACGTTCTCGTCATTGTGCGAAATGCCCTGTTCGATGAGGAACAGGGCATCGTCGAAGCCGTCCATGGCCAGCGCGGCGAAGGCGCGCTTGAAGCACACCAGGTAGTGCGATTCCCCCAGCGTTTCGAGCGGCGCCCAGGTCTGGAACGCGGTCTGTGGCCGCGCGCTGGTGAATTGCAGCAGGCCCAGCTGGAACCTGGCGGTATTCAATTCCGGATCGAGAGCCAGGGCGCGAATAAACGCCGCCTCCGCGGCGTCGACCTCGCCCGCGTGCATGTGCTGGGCGGCCAGCAGGGCATGCACCGTGCCGGATCCGGGATGATCGGTACAGGCTTGTCTCAGGATGCGCAGCGCAGCCTCGCTGTCGCCGTCTTCCAGCGCCTGGACGTAGTGGTCGAGATAGAGCGGGCGGTCTGTGGGTGTGGTCATGTCGAAAGGACGGCGGAACCGGGAATCTGACGGCGGGCCGCGTGGACAACGGCATGGCGTGAACCTGTTTTCCCACAACCGGGAGACGAAGCGGGGAGCTCAGCCCGGCGGGTCTTGCGCGCTTCGATCGGCAGGCCATGGCGGTCGCCAGCTTCTGCCGCGCGAGGATCATGCACCAAGGGTACCACCGCGCTTCTCGGGTTCGGAGGACAGAGCAGGCGCGTCATCGCGTTCAAACAGCGACCTTCGCGGCGACGCCTGCGGAAGATTGCGGCGCGACGGCGAAAGTCTGGCTCATGGGTGCTCCGGAATCGGGTACGGCTCGGCCATCGGCACGCCGTGAGGATTGGACCCGTCAAGTGGGGCCTGTTCGAACTTGTCCTAATGGGGAAGGTTCGGTTTAGGGCGGCCATCCCTGGCATCCGGATCTGCTACCCGTTTGACCCGTGGCAAGCCGCTGCCGCTAAACCGGCGAGGTCCCGGAGGGAGAAGTTGAGCACGGATAGTACGCCCTCGATATTTCGGGGCGGTGCGCAAAAACACTCTGAGGGTTGCCTGAACATGGTCGCGATCGTAAGTGGAAACACGCTGGGGCTTAATCTGAGTTCGCTGGCGACGCTGGGCGATAGGGGTACGTTCGGCAATGCCGCTCTGGGGCGTAGTTCTGAGCAGATCTACGTCAACGTGACGACGGGAAACCTGGTTTTTCGCACCGTGGACGATCAGCTGGCTGGCCATGGGGCGATGTACGGGATCGTGCGTACGCATAACAGCCAAGGAAAAGGTGGACATGAGGACGCGTGGGCGATTGGCGCGGCTCTCAAGAAGGTCCAGCTTATCGGACAGTATGGCAAGGCGGGAAGCTATTTCAAGCGGGTGGACGAGGACGGGTCGGAGCAGACTTTCGCCTACAACTCATACACGGGAAGCTATACCTCGAATGAAGGAGCGGGTGCCCACGACACCATGGTCTGGGACCAGGAAGCGGGTCACTATGTTTGGAAGGAAGGAAGCTCAGGCCTGATTGAGCGCTACGAGGTCGGCGGTGCCGGGCGTTTGCTCAAGAGCACGGATGCCAGCGGCAATTCTCGCGTCTATGCGTACGGGGCCAATGGCAAGCTGGCGAGCGTGACCGACTCGAGCGGGGGCGTTACGTTCTACGACTATGCCGGAAAGAATCTGACGCAGATTCGCACAGCCACGATGGATGGCGGGGTGCAGGTAGTGCAAACCCGTGTGCGCTACGGCTACGACAGTCTGGGGCGACTTTCCACAGTCTCGGTCGATCTGACTCCAGAAGACAACTCCATTGCCGATGGCAAGGTGTTTCAGACGTTCTATACCTATGACGGCGACAGCGACAGGATTGCATCCGTGTCCCAGACTGACGGCACGCAGATGTCGTTCAAGTACGTGCAGGATGCCAGCAAGCGTATTTCAGAAGTGACGGATGCGCTTGGCCGGGTGACCAGCTACAACTACATCAACAATCAACAGGTAAATGTTATCGATCATTTGGGGGCGGTCACCAGCTACAACTTTGACGCGCGGGGAAACCTATCGGCTGTGACCACGCCGGCGGCGAACGGTGTCCGGCAAACGACCTCCTATGTCACTTCCGTCTATGGAGACGTGACGCAGATTACATATCCAGGCGATTACGTCGTCGATATGGTCTACGACGCCCGAGGCAATCAGATCAAGTGGTCGGACTCGCTTGGCAATCTCGTGACGCGCAGTTATGACAGCGAAAATCGATTGCTGACGGAAACCGCATACTCGGTCCCAGCGTCGAATGGCAAGGCTGCGAGCGGTGAGCTTGTCACGAGAAACGTCTACGACGCGGCAGGAAGGCTACGGTTCCAGATCAATCCCGTGGGCAACGTTACGGAACATCGCTACAACGGCTACGGTGAGCGGATCTCCACCCTGACGTATGCGGGAGACGTGTACCCCATTCGGGCATTGGCTTTGAACGAGGCGCCGACGGAGGCGTCGATGCAAGCCTGGGCCTCTGCCGCGGACATGAACCGGGTATCGCGAGTGGATGCGGTTTATGACTATCGCGGCATGCTGCAACAGACGACGGCATATCGCTCAGTCAACGCAAGCGGCGATGGCGTGCTGGATGGCGAACAGGCAGTAACGCGCTATGTCTACGACAGGTCGGGACGGTTGATTTCAACCGTCACTCCCACGGGAGGCGCCACTAGCTATGTCTATGACGGCATGGGCCGTGTGATATCCGTGCAGAATTCACTGGGTCAGACGACATTGACGCAGTATGACGATGTTGGAAACCGGATGACGTTGACGCAGGCAAACGGTCTGCGCACTGTGTCGGTCTACGACAAGGCCGGGCAGAAGATCAGCCAATATGAGCAAAGTCCGGAGGGCCAGAATCTTGGCGAAACGCGATATGTCTATGACGTGCTGGGCAGGCTGCGTATCACCACGGACCCGGCGGGGAGACAGACATTCATTGTCTACGACGAAGTGGGCCGCAAGACCGGAGACGTGGATGTAAACGGAATCTTGACCGAATATCAGTACAACTCGCAAGGCAGGCTCTGGCGGACGAACACCTATTCCACCAAGGTGGACATTTCCAATCTGGTAGACGCCCAGGGAAAGCCGAAGATCGTGCAAATGGGCAGGCTCGTACCGACAGGGGAAAAGTCGTCAGTCTGGAATTTCTATGATGCCGCGGGAAGGCTGGTAAAGACCAGGGATGCAGCCAATGCCGTTACGGAGTATCGCTACGACAATCTGGGCCGGTTGGTAGAGGAGATCGGGTACGCGCAGCGTTGGACAAACTTTCCCGTGCCGTGGCCCGAGCGCGCGCAGGACCTGATAGTAAAAGCTTCCAGTGCCGATCGTCATAGTTATACCTTCTATACGGATGACGGCAAGGTGCGTGGAACGCTGGACGCGGAAGGTCTCTTCACGGAACGTGTCTATGACAGTGCTGGCCGTGAAGTACAGCGGATCACCTATGGGACGCGGGTCGAGAATCAAGGGGCGAATCCCTCGTTCGCCTCGGCCAAGCCTGCCTCGTCATATCAAGACATCGTCGAATACAAGTTCTACAACGGCCTGGGCCGCCTGACCGGCACGCTGGACGGCGAAGGCTACCTGACCGAATTCGTCTACGACGCGAGCGGCAACCTGACGACCAAGGTGCGCTATGCCACGTCGCTGACCGGAGCCAACACCGGCTCGACCATGCCGGTGAAGTACTCGCCCGACATTGCCAAGATGCGGCCGGCGACCAGCGCGCAGGACCAGGTCTGGACCTACGCCTATACGCGGCTGGACAAGGTCTCGTCGGAACGGAATGCCGAAGGCGCGCTCACGCTGTACGTCTATGACGAGATGGGCCGGATGACGTCGATGGTCCGGGCCGCCGGAACCTCGACCTCGCGTGGCGTGCTGTCGCGCTACGACCTGCAAGGCCGCTTGATCGGCGAGCTGTCCGGCGAGGGCGCGGCCAGGATAGACGGCAACCAGACGCAGGCGCAGATCGATGATATCTGGCGGACCTATGGCACCTCGTACACCTATGACGCGGTGGGACGGCGCACCTCGATGGTGGACGGCGCGGGTCAGCGCACGCTGTACTACTTCGACGCCAACGGCCGGGTCACGCACACCATCAATGCCTTGGGCTATGTGCAGGAGAACGTATACGACAACCTGGGCCAGCTGGTCGAGACGGTGCGCTATGGCGCGCCCATCAATACGCAGGGCCTGAACGGCGGCCCGGTCAACGATGCGCTCAAGCTCGCACTGGCCGCCGCCAGCAATGCCAATGTGGACATTCGCGCGACCTATACGTACACCATCGATGGGCGCCTGCAGAGTGAAACCGACGGCGCGGGCGGCTTGATACAGCGCAGTTATGACGCTTTCGGCAACGAGATCCAGCGCATTACCCGGGTCGATGGCACGAAGAACCGCACGGATACGCGGGAGTACGACCGGCTGGGCCGGTTGACCTTGCTGACGGAGGACGCGGGCGCATACGGCCGCAAGACCACGAGCCTCTATGACGTATTCGGCCGAGTGATCGAGTCGCGCGACGGCGGAGGCAACTCAACCAAGTTCGAATACGACACACGCGGCCGGCAGGTGTTGTCTTACGGCGTGGGGCGCTGGGAGAAGACCGCCTACGACGCGTTCGACAACGTGCTCTGGCGCATCGACGAGCTGGGCCGACGCACCAGCTACGCCTACGACGCACAGAACCGCAGCGTGACCATGACGACGCCGGACGGCGTCTCGGTGACCACCATCCACAACGCCTTTGGGCAGACGGTGGAGTTGCGCGACGGCAATGGCAACGTGACGCGTCATGCGTACAACGCGGACGGCAGCCTGGTGCGGACCGAAGACGGCGGCATGACGGTCGCCAACCGCTACGACAATCTGCAGCGTCTGATCGAGACCGTGGACGCGCGCGGGGTCAAGACCAGCTATACCTATGATGCCCTGGGCCGGCGCCTGAGCCGCCTGGTGGATCCCGACGGACAGAAGTTGCTGACGGAGTACCGCTACGACGCGTTCGGCCGCCAGTACCAGACCATCGAGCCGGGCGGACGCCAGACCCTGGTGACGTTCGACAAGGCCGGCCGCGTGCTGTCCACGACAGAGGATGCGACCGGCCTGAAGCTGGTGACCCGCTACACCTACAACGAGTCTGGTCAGCAGCTGACGGTTACCGCGCCCAACGGCGTGGTAACCCGGTATGGCTACGACAACCTCGGCCGGCGTGATACCGAGACGCTGGATCCGGCGGGATTGGCGTTGGTCACGCGCTATGTGTATGACCTGAATGACAGGTCCCTGGCCAAGGTGGCGCCGGACGGCACGCGCACCTATCAGACCTACGACGACAGAGGCCGGCCGACGATGACGGTCAACGGGGCGGGCTATGTGGTCCAGACCCGCTATGACGCCGCCGGCCAGGTGATCGGGACGGTGGTCTATGCCACGCCCGTGGATCTGAAGGGGGCGCTCACCGTCAGCGATTTCGAGCTGCGCGGCCTGCTCAAGCCAAATCCCGCCGACGTCTCGGAATACCGCTACTACACCGCTGGCGGCCGCCTGGCGATGACGGTCAGCGGCACGGGCGACGTGGTCAGCTATGCCTATGACGGCAACGGCAACGTGACCGAGCGCATCGCCTACGCCACCCGCCTGCCCGCCGCCAGCATAGGCGCCGCGCAGATGCCGGCGCCGCCGCAGCCCAACCCCGTCTACGACCAGCGCCAGCGCACGGTCTACGACGCGCTGGACCGCGCGGTCTTCCAGGTGGATGCCCTGGGTGGCGTGGTGCGCCAGCGCTACGACGGCAATGGCAACGTGATCGAGCGCGTGGCCTACGCGGCCCGCATTCCGGTCGGCACGGCGATGACGGAGGCGGCGATCACCGCCGCGCTGGCGCCGCTGGCCGATCCCGCGCGTGACCAGCTCGCCGTCAACGTCCATGACGCCGCGGGCCGGCTCATTTATGTCATGGACGGCACCGGCGCCGTCACCCGGAACACCTATGACGCGTCCGGCAACCTGCTGACACAGATCCGCTACGCCACGCGCCTGGCGCCGGGCAGCAATCCGGCCAGCGTGCCGGCGACGGCGGGTGACATCACGGTCTCGCGCGTGTACGACAGCGCCAATCGTCTGGTCGCCGCCGTGGACGGCAACGGCAACACCACGCGTTATGTGCTGGATGCGGCGGGCAGGATCATCCTGCAGGTCAATCCCGACGGCGCGGTGAGCGAGAGCCGCTATGACGCCGCCGGCCGCCTGACGGCGTCCATCGGTTACGCCACGCGGGTGGCGACGGCGGGGCTGGGATCGCCGGCCAGCGAGGCGCAAGTGCGGGCGCTGTTGTCGCCGCAGCCGTCGGACTTGGCCGAGTACCGTTACTACGGCGCCGACTCGCGGCTGGCGATGACGGTGGACGCGCTGGGCTCGGTGGTGACCTACAAGTACGACGCTGCCGGCAATCTGAGCGAACGCATCGCCTATGCCAACCGCCTGCCGGCCGCCAGCGTGGGCGCGGCCAAGATGCCGGCCGCGCCGGCGGTGGATATCGCCTACGACCAGCGCCAGCGCGCGGTCTACGACGCGTTTGGACATGCCATCCTGCAGGTGGACGGCACCGGCGCCGTGGTGCGCCAGCGCTACGACGCCAATGGCAAGGTAGTGGAACGGATCGCCTACGCCGCGCGCGTGCCGGCCAATGTGGCGCTGACGGCGGCGGCCATCGACGCGGCGCTGGCGGGCGTGGCCGATGCCGCGCGCGATCAGCGCAGCCTGAACGCCTACGACGGCATCGGCCGCCTGACCCTCATCATGAACGGCCTGGGCGCGGTGACCGAGAACGTCTACGATGCTGCTGGCAACCTGCTGCGGCAGATCCAGTACGCCACGCCCGTGGCGGCCGGCGGCGATCCGCGCTCGGTGCAGGGCAGCCTGAAAGACCGGGCCACCGACTGGGTCTACGACGGCGCGCATCGCCAGATCGTCTCCGTGGATCCCACGGGCGCGGTCACGCGCAAGGTGCTGGACGCCAATGGCAACGCCGTGCAGGTGATCCGCTACGCGACCCGGTTGGGCGCCACGGTGCCGCGCGAGGGCGGCGCCATCCTGGCGGCCCTGGTGTCCAATGCCCAGGACCGGGTCACCACCACCGCCTTTGATGCGGCCAACCGGGCCGTGCTGGTGGTCGATGCCCTGATGGGCGTGGTGCGCAATACCTATGACGCCGTCGGCAATCTGCTGGAAACCTACCAGTACGCCAGGCCGATGCCGGGCGATGCGCTGGCCGGCGCCGCGCCGGGCCAGTTGAGCCTGGCGGCGCTGACGGCGCGCCTGCCGGGTGTCGACGCGCAGGACCGCAGCAGCCGCAGCGTCTATGGCGCGGCGGGCCTGCCCGTATATAAGATCGACGCGGCGGGTTTTGTCACGCAGCTGAGCTACGACACGCGCGGGAACGTGGTGAGCAGCCGCCGCTACGCCAACGGCGTGCTGCTGGGCGGCACGCCGTCCGCCGCCGACGTGGCTGCCGCCTTGTCTGCCGACAACGTGCGCGACCGGGTCGACAGCTATGTGTTCGACGCGGCCGGCCGTCTCCTGGGCGTCACCGATACGCTGGGCAAGTCCGAGTCGTACGCCTATGACGGGGTGGGCAACAAGATCCGCTTCGTCAACAAGGCGGGCGAACCCTGGTCCTATGAGTACGACGCGGCCGGCCGTCTGCTGGTCGAGCGCACGCCGCAGATCGGTTCGCTGGAAACGGGCTGGACCGCCGACGGCAACATGACTGTCGGCGCCCATCGCTCCGTCTCGCTGGTGACTCGCAACGTCTATGACGCCCTGGGCAATCTGTTGTCACGCACCGAGGCGGACGGCCAGCCCGAGGCACGCACCACGCGCTATGTCTACGACGCGGCGGGCCGCCAGGTGCGGACCATCTTCGCGCCTGTCAGCCTGTACGACGCGGCTGCCGACAACCTGCTGGTCAACGGCGCCAGCGGCGTCGCCGCGCGCAAGGAGACCGCGCCCATCTCGCTGACGTCGGACGTGCTGTTCGACGCGTTCGGCAACGCGGTGGCGGGCCGGGACGTGGCGGGATCGATCAGTTACAAGGTCTATGACAAGACCGGGGCGCTGAAGTACGAGGTCGATGCCGAAGGCTATGTCACCGAGTACGATCGCAACGCCATGGGCGACGTCACGCTGCGCCTGCGCTACGCGGTCAAGACGGGCTTGACGGCCAATGGCTACACCGGCATCACGGCGGAAGCCGTGGCCACCGCCGTCAACGCGGCCGGCCTGGATCATGGCGGCGATCGCGGCGAAGTGACCACCTACGACAAGCTGGGCCGCGCGGTGGAGGTGAGCCAGTCGCAGATCTACGCCTACGATTCGTCGGCGGCGGCCGGGGCGCAGTACTTCACCAGCAACAAGCTGGTGCGCACCGAATACGATGCCTTCGGTCAGGCCGTGGCGATTCGCGAACTGGTCAATCCCGTCTCGCAGGTCTGGGCGAACACGACCCAGCACTACGATCGCGTCGGCAACATGGTCGCGCGGGTCGATGCCCTGGGTTATGTGACGGTCTCGTCCTATGACGGGATGGGCAACAAGACCTCGGTGCGCGATTACGCCACGGCCACCACTGTCTGGAACGCGCAAGGCTACGCGCTGCCGGTGGCGAACGCCAACGACCGCCTGGTGACCTATGCCTTCGACGCCCTGGGCAGGAAGCTGTCCGAGACCCGCGTTAACGTGGAGTACAGCAGCCAGTCCAACGGCACCTCGCAGCGCGGCGACCTGAAGACGACCTATGGCTACGACGTGCTGGGCAACCAGACGCGCGTGACGGACGCCAAGGGCGGCACGTCCTACACCTATTACGACGCCCTGGGCCGGGTGAAGGCGGTGACCGAGGCGGCGCGCCTGAACGCGTCCGGCGCTTCGTACGCACCGTTGACCGTGTTCTACCGCGACGCGGTCGGCAACATCATCCGCACCATCCAGTACGCCAACGGCACGCCGCAAGCGTCCGAGGCGGGTTACACCGAAACCTCCAGCGGCGACAACCGCTACACCTTTGCCGCCTACGACAGCCGCGGCAACAAGATCCAGACCATAGACGCCAATGGCGCGCGCACCAACTACTCGTACAACGCCGCCGGCCAGCTGGCCAAGCAATGGCGTGGCGTCACGGGCAACGACGGCAGCGTCAAGACCTGGTTCCAGGCCTTCCAGTACGACAAGCTGGGGCATCAGACTCGGGTGATCGATCCGGCGTCGACGGCCGTGCTCAAGAGCGGGGTCCAGACCAGCTGGTCGTCGGCGACCAAGGAATTCAATTTCTGGCAGAAGTATGTCGTTTCCGGTACCAATACGATCAACCTCAACTGGTCTTCGCTGATCGATGCCAGCGCGGGCCTGGTGCGGGTCCAGGTGTACTACACCACCCTCAACACGCAGTACAGCGAGACGGTCGCCAATGAGGGCGGCGAGGCCGGAGAAGGCGGCGTTTCCACGGGCGGCACCACGATTACCTATGGCTCGCCCGGCGTGGCGACCAGCCGCACCATGGATTTCGGCGCGGCGTCGGCCGCATCGGGCGTGTCGATCAGCTGGAGCGAACGCAAGGTGGCCGTGGGCGGCATTGCCCAACTGAGCTACATCCGCGTGTGGCAGCAGGACGTGGCCGGCAACTGGGTCAGCAAGTGGGAAGGCAGCAACGCCCAGGCCAACGGTTCCGGCATTGTCGACGTGTCGCAGCAGGAAGCCGGCTGGTCGGACACCGTCACCGAGTACAACGCCTTTGGCGAGATGGTGCGCCGTGGCGTTAACGGCGGCCGCCAGGAGTATTTCCAGTATGACAACGCCGGCAATCTGGTGCGCACCAACGCCAAAGACGGCAAGGACCAGTTCACGCTCTACAACCTGCAGGGCAAGGCCACCGCCAGCATGACCAGCGCCGGCGCGGGCGGCGGCAATGTCGACCTCGCGGCCATCGGCTCCATCCAGCAGGCGTCGGCCATGGGCAACCTGCGGCGCGAGGACACGGTCTACAACCTGCTTGGCAACGCGCTCAAGACCATGGCGCCCGCGCGCACGGTGTACGAGGGCGGGGTCACGGTCAATCGCGACTACACCTACGCCACCATCGCCTCGTCCGCCACGCTCTATTACATTCCCAAACCCGGCGGCGGTGAGAATGGCGGCGAGGGCGGCGAAGGCGGCACGGATCCCAACGATCCCGGTACGCCCGCCTGGCGCGGCACCAATACCGTGCAGCTCGGCTGGACCAGCCTGGCCGGCCTGGGCGACGGCGACGTGCGCGTCGTCATGACTTACCAGAGCGCCGGCGGCACGCGCCGGACCCTCACGCAGAACTACCAGGCCGGCGCGGCGCAGACTGGCGTGACGTTCAGCTGGGACGGCGCCGCCATGAACACGACCGACGGGGGCGTCACCCGGGTGGTCGCCATGACGGTCTACAAGAAGGACACCAGCGGTACCTGGCAGACCGTCATCAACCAGCAGGGCACCTTCGGCAACACGGGAAACTTTATCGACATCGCCGCGCCGGTCGATCCGGGCGTCAAGGTCAGGCTGGAGATCCGCGTGCCCAACGGCGGCTGGAGCGAAGTGGGGCTGGTGAACTATGGCAACACCTTGCGCTATGACGCGGAAGGGCTGGCCGTGGGCAATTACGAGTACCGGGTATCGCAGATCGCCCGCGATGGCATGACCAAGGTCACGGGTTCCGGCACGCTGGCCCTGGCGGCGCCGAGCCTGTCCTCGATCAGCAGCGCCATGGGTTTCGGCGCCGTCGGCCACGACGTGTTCAGCTGGCCTTCGTTCGGCGCGGGCGTGGATGCGCAGTTCCGCTACCGCTCGCCGGGCGGCGCCTGGGTCCAGCTGCCCGTATCCGCGCGCAGCTCGGGTCATGATGGCGTGGACTGGATCGGCATGGGCGCCGGCCAGTTCGAGTATGAATTGCTGCTGATAGACCGCAGCTCGGGCGCGGCCTATGCGCATGCCACGGGCTTCATCAACAAGGAGGCCGCGGTGCCGCCGCGCTGGGTGCCGCCGGTCGGCATTCCGCCGATCGCGGAAGGGCTGACGCTGGACACGGGCAGCACCGGCATTTCCTGGACCACGGCTGATCGCCGCAACTTGAGCGGCACGGCCGTGCTCAGGTACCGGCTGCAAGGCACGCAGGCCTGGTCGACCGTGGGCTTGAACCAGAGCCCGACCGCCACGCCGTTCGGGCCCGTGGGCACGCCCGGCACCGGCGAGGGCGGCGAAGGCGGAGAGGGCGGTTCGACGACCGTCATGACCTATTGGGTCCGCCTGGGCACGCTGCCCGCTGGCAACTACGAGTTCGACCTGCTGTTCACGCCCACCGGCGCGTCCGAACCCAGCAAGCACCGCATCGGCGTGATCTCGCAAGGCGCCACCACGCCGGGCTATTACTACACCCGCAGCTATACGGTGTCCGTGCCCTATCAGGTCTGGGTGCCGCCGACCGGCAACGGCGGTGAAGGCGGCGAAGGTGGCGAAGGCGGTACGCCCGGCTACTGGAAGACCGAATATCGCCAGGAGACCCGCTATGAGCAGGTCTGGGTGAACGCCGTCACGCCGCGTCCCGGCATGTCGCACACCACCGCCACCTATGTGGCGGGCTACACCATCCCGGGCCGGCCAACCAGCTATTCCCTCAGCAGCACCACCGGCAGCAATCCGCGACCCATCAGCACCAACGTGTCCGGCATCCTGGGCGTGGTGGCGTCGTGGAGCACGTCCGGCCCGAACGGCGGCGCCGTCACCAGCCGCCCGTCGGTAGAGCGGACCTACGACCGCTGGGGCAACGTGCTGACGGTGTCCGATCCGCGCTCGCCCTATTGGATCACCCGCTATACCTATAACGCGGCCAACCAGATCACCTCGGAAATCCGACCCAGCGCCGATGGCGCGGCGGGCGCCGGACCCGCCACCTATCTGTACTACGACGCGCAGGGCAACAACGTCGCCACGCGCGACGGCAACGGCAACCTGACCGGCATGGAGTACGACGCCGGCGGCAAGCGCATCGTCGAGCGGCACGCCGACGGCGGCGTCTACCGCTACGGCTACAACGGCTTCGGCGACAAGATCAGCTGGACCGATGCGTTGGGCAACGTCACGTCCTACACCTATGACTGGATGGGCCGCCTGACGCTGACGTCGCATGCCGCGCTGACGCGCTACGGCATGCAGGACGCGTTGACGATGGTCGCCACCGGCCAGAAGACCGTCATCGAGAGCGTGCGCTACGACGAACTGGGCAACAAGCTCAGCTCCACCAACGGCGCGGGCGACACGGTCTACTTCCGCTACGACCTGCGCGGCAACGTCACCGGCGTGCGCAAACCGGGCATGTCCACCGAGCTGCGCACCGCCTACGACGCGCGCGGCAATAAGACCTTCGAGGCCGACGCCAACGGCAACGCCTCGACCTGGGCCTACGACTACTTCGGCAAGCTGGTCGGCCATACCGACATTGGCGGCGCCAAGTACTACTACGCCTACGACAATGCCCGCCAGCTGCTGCAACAGACCAACACGCGCGGCCAGAACCTGAACTACACCTACGACGCCGCGGGCCAGGTCACACGCATCTACGATGCCGCGCTGGGCAAGATCACGGACTTTTCGTACGACCATGCCGGCAACAAGGTGCGCGAGCGCACCGAGCAGGGCGGCCGGGTCTACCAGAACAACATCATGGCCTACGACGCGCTGGGCCGCCTGCGCGAAGTATCGGACGGCTACCTGCGCCAGAACATCGACTACGACGCCAACGGCAACCGCAAGCGTGTCCAGACCCAGTACACCGACGCGTCCGACACCTGGCGCAACCGCGACTACTGGTATGGCTACGACGCCATGAACCGCCAGACCACGGTGGAGGCCATCAACGCCAACCTGGACCTGAGCGCGGGCCAGGGCCACCGGCTGACCTACGACGCCAACGGCAACCGCCTGAGCGACACGTACTGGGACAAGGTCGTCTACGGCGACGGCAGCACGGCGGCCGGCTTCACCACCGAGACCTATACCTACGACATCCTGAACCGGCTGGTCACGCAGCGGCGCGACGGCAACCTGCTGGACTACCGCTACTACGACGGCGCCGACCGCGTGGTCTGGAGCGGCATCGACGGCTCGCTGGGCAAGGCGTTCTTCGATCGCTCGGGCCTGGCCAACGAGCAGCGCCGCAATATGTACGATGGCGCGGGCCGGCTGTACAACACGCGCTTCGTCAAGATGACGAACGCGGGTCTGTCGAGCAGCCACAACGTGACCTACAGCGGCTACGACCAGGCGGGCAACGTGACGCAGTACCGCATGGACATGTACGAGGGCACGGCGTACACGAATTACTACAACTACACGCATGCGCGCTACGAAGGCTACCGCGAGGCCACGCTGTCGGGCACCAGCACGGAGCTGGATCCTGGCCAGACCACGTACCAGTACGACGTCAACGGCAACCTGGTGGGCGTGGTCGACACCAAGGACGGCAGCAAGAACCAGACGCTGGTGAACGACGCCAGCGGCAAGATCCTGCAACGGGTGCAGGACGGCAAGACCACGCGTTCCCTGATCGTCAACGGCGAGCTGCTGGGCACGACCGGCCCGACGGTGGGCGCGGACGACTTCTCGCCGTCCTTCCGTCCCATCGACGGCGGCAATCCGCAGGCCAGCCCGGGTTCGTACCGGATCCAGCCGGGCGACACGCTGCAGACCATCGCGCAGCAAGCCTACGGCGACAGCCGCCTGTGGTTCCTGGTGGCCGAGGCCAATGGTCTTGCCAGCGACCGCGACCTGCGGGTCGGGGCGACGGTGACGATCCCGAACCGGGTGTCGGGCAACCATAACGATTACAAGACCTTCAAACCGTATGACCCGGGCAAGCTGATCGGGGATACGCAGCCGACGATGCCGGTGCCGGAGGCGGATGGCGGGGGAGGGGGCTGCGGCGGGTTTGGCGGGTTGATCCTGGCGGTGGTTGCGGTGGTGGCGACGGTGTTTACGGCGGGGGCGTTGGCCGCGCCCGCAGGCGCCACGCTGGGCGGCATGATGACCACGGGGATGTCCGTGCTGGCCGGCACTTCCGCGCTATCCGGCATCGGCGCGGTCGGGATAGGGCTGGCGGCGGGCGCTGTCGGCAGCGCCGTGAGCCAGGGCGTGGGCATGGCGCTGGGCATGCAGTCCAAGTTCAGTTGGGGCAGCGTGGCGATGGGCGCGCTGGGCTCGGGCGTGATGGCCGGGGTGGGCGGCGCGTTCAACGGCGCAAGCTTCCTGAGCGGCAACCAGGCGCTGTCGGAGTCCATCAAGGCCGGCATCGCCAATGGCACGTACTCCGGCGCCAACGCCATGCAGATGGCGGTGCGGGCGACGGTCAGCTCGACGGTGACGCAGGGCATCGCGATGGCGACGGGGCTGCAGTCCAAGTTCAGCTGGACCAATGTGGCGGCCGCAGGCGTGGGCGCGGGAGTGGGAGGGTTCGTGGGAGGCAAGCTGTTCCCCACGGGGAATGATTTCTCGACGAACCTGATGCGTGGCTTTGCGTCCAGCGCGGTGGGCGGGGTTGCGGCGACGGTGCTGACGGGAGGCAAGCCGAACTATCTGCAGATCGCGGTGGATGCGTTTGGGAATGCGTTGGGGAATTCGGTGATGGAGTCCATGACTGATCGCAGGCTCGCCAACGAGCCGATCGACCTAGGAAGGGACCGAGGCTTGCGAGTCACCGGGCAGGATTTGGAGATATTCGCACGGTCGCCCGTCGGGATGGATGATGGTGGGTATCCTCTGGCGAAATTCCGGGCCGATCAGCAATTGGATCGTGCCGGGTTGCCGCAGTCGTATACGAGTGGTATTTCCGCCGCGACTTTGCCTGGCGCCAACTACTCGACGGCGGATTTGAATGATGCGCTGGTGTCGAGCTTTACCAGTGCGCTGAGCGAGGATCGCCGGACAAGTGCCGGCATGCTTGTTGCCAGTTCAGACAAGGTGCCGCCCTTCATGGAGGCGTTTGGCGCTTTGCAGAAGGGGCCGAGCATATCGGAACTGGTCAAGGGCGAGAAGGGCACTTTCCTATATGGGCTGAAGAATGGCCGTGCGAATCGATCCGTGATGGATGAGCAACCCGTATCAGGGTCTGAGATTGCGGGAGCCTTGACGCGTGATTTCTTCGTCGGGGCCAAGGATGCGGTGCTTGAGGTGCCGCTGATGGCGGGTGACATCGGGAAGCTGGGCTTCTTGTCGGGAAAGAAGCTGCTTACTGGCAACGCTGATCCATTCACCCCGTGGAGCGATACTGGGAAGTTTTTCCAGAGCGGGGGAACTCTGAGGGAATACTATGCCGCGCCGTTTAATGCTCTTGGTGATATAACTGGGGATCTGTTCTCCGGTAAGTATGAGTCAGCCGGTAGTGGTGCCCTTGGGGTAGTTGGGGGGATTGCTGCTGGGCGGTTTGCGAGACTACCTGCAGGTGCAAATAGTGAACTGATGATCGCATCCAATCCGGCTACGGGAAATCCGTTGGCAATTGCGCGGGGTATTGGAGCACTGAACCTGAGGCAAACAGCGGTTCTAAATCAACTATCCGAATATGGCTCACAAACAATCACAAGCAAGACATTTGGTCAAAGGGATTTGGCGGCGTTGACTGCCGCAACTGGCGAGGAATTTGCTATGTTCTCGACAGGTGGACGCCGATTGATTATTCGTGGGGACGCAACATCCGTACCGATTACGCCAGACACAGCAGCCAACTTAGCAAACCAAGGTTGGCGTTGGTCTTCTCACGTGCATCCAGGTTTTGATTCCAGAGTTCTGAGGTCGTCATTCGGTGATCGTGCAGTGCTTGACGCTATGGGTGGTCAGCGTAGCGCCATTTTCAACTCGCTTGGTCAACGTAGTAGTTTCACACCAAGAGGTGATAGTTTGGAAGGATGGACTCCATCATGGTGATAAAGCAAAAATTACTTAGGCTTGATGACATGGAAGTCATAGCAAAAAAGGCAACATTTGAAGCTCTTCAGGGCTATCCAAAACCGAGTGGGAATCTCGAAAATCTAACGTTAGGAACGAGTTTGACCGATACGGAGGGAATCTTTGAGTTATACATCTCCGGTGAGCGTCCGCAGGATGCGGTGGTTATTAGCCGTGCAGCCGTCGATAGGCGGAGTGGAGAGGTGCGAGTAAGTGTTTTTCTGGATAAGTAGAGTGTACTGAGATGATATTCACCTGACACCGGCCGCAAGCCGGTGTTTGCTCAAAGAGTATCTGCCAACAAATCCGGCGGGGCAGATCGTCCACCGCGCTTCCTTGCCCACTTGGACGACGGCGAAAAGCCGGCGTCAATTACCGACACCCCAAGGCGAAAATCGTCAATCACCTCCAGCACGCGGATGCCGCATCCGCCGGCAAACCGAAACGGCGAGAACCTCCGCCCTAAACCACCATCCCCCCACCTGGAAAAGTTGCTTGAGCCGGTAAATGGCCGGTCTCTACACACAGGGTTGGCCCTTCAGGCCAGCCCAGGTACCGACATCGGAGCAACCATGAGCCAGACCCCCGTTACCACGCCGCAGCCCGGCACCCCCCAGAACGATCCCAAGCGTTTCACCTGGAGCGTGTCCAGCCAGCAACGCCGCAGCCAGACCCTGCCTGTCCCGGCGGGCAGCGGCGGGAAGTAAGACGCAAGGAAGAAGCGCACGAAAGCCGGCTGGCGGGCCCCATCCGCCCCGGCGATACGCCATGCAACTGGATCTTCCTCACGTGTTGATGCCCGGAAGCCTGCTGCATGGTTCCTCCCTGCAATGCCGGCTGGCCTCGCGCACGTTGTCGCTGCGGGCGCCGCAAGCCGTGCTGCGCAGCCTGCGCGACTTTGACGGCGGTTTGACGCCTCGGCAGTGGCTGAATGCCTGCGCCGAGCGGGGATGGGACGCGCAGGCGGCAACCGGGCTGATGGCCACGCTGATTGCCGAGGGGGTGCTGGTCAGCGCCGCCGATATGCCCAGGCAACTCTGGTCGCATGTCTTGAATCCCAGATCGATGGGATCTGCCCCTGAGCCTGCCCGGATCGTGGCCTTGATGGACGAGGCTCAGGCGCGCCTGAAAGCGGCTCCAGGCTGCCATGCCATCACGCTTGAAAGCGATCCGCGCGCCGACGGGCTGCACAAGCTCCTGCGCCAGCGGGTCTCTCGCCGCCATTTCGGAGAACAGGCGCTTGCGCCGCAGATCCTTACCGCGGTCTTGTGGGCGGCGGCCGGCGTGGTTGATGACGAAGATCGCTTGCGCACCGTCACGCCGTCGGCCGGCGCGCTCTATCCGCTACGTCACTACTACTTGAACCTGCGCGCCACCGGCACGCTGTCGCCCGGCGCCTATGCGTTGTCGGCAAGCGGCGAAGGACGCTTGCATTACACCCTGGTCAACGCGGATCTGACCACGCTTGAAGCGGCGTTCTCCTCTCCGGATCTGCTGAATAATGCGCAAGGGGTGTTGGTGATCGCCGCCGATTTCGCGGCGAGCGCGAACAAGTACGGACCCCGCGCGTTGTCGTATGTGCCGCTGGAAGCCGGGCATGCCGCGCAGAACGCGCTGCTTGCGGCGGCGGCATGCGATTGCCATGCCGTTGAGATCGGCGGATTCATGGAACGGGAGCTGGCGACGCTGTTGGGATGCGCGGAAGCCATCGTTCCCATCACGACGGTGATACTCGGGACCGTCGCGGCGCCTCCGGCGGTGGCGGCCGCCAGCGAGTTCGAATGGGTGGGGATCAGGGACGCCGACGGTGAACGCCCGTTCTTTCTGTGCCGCGCCCGCGACGATGCCGCCCGTCCATGGTCCTGGGGCCGCGATCCCGACCCCGCGCGCGCGCGCCTGAAAGCGACCATGGAAAGCCATGAGCGCGCGGCCTTGTGCCGGCCGCTAGGGCTGGTCGCCGCGCTTCATGGGGACCTGCCAGGCGCCATTGATCCGCGCGACATCCTCCGCTACGGCGCGGCGCAGTATCAGCGCGCCGGCTTTCCATACCGCCCCTTCGACCCGACGGCGGAATACTGGTGGAAGGCTGCCCGCAATGTGCTGGATGGCGGGCCGTGCTTCATGCTGGCCGACCTGGTCTATCTGCAGGCCGGCTTGTCGGATCTGGACCGGAAGCTGCCCTATACCGATGCCAATACATCCGGCGCCGCCTCGCATGCATCCATGGACGCCGCGCTTGAGAACGCGGTGCTGGAACTCATCGAGCGCGACGCGTTCATGCGCCTGTGGTTGGGCGGCGACGCCGTCGCCGTCATCGAAGACGCGCTGCCCGCTTCGTTGCAGGCCCGGCTGCGCCGCCTGCGCGATGCAGGCATCAAGGTGACGCTGCGTGATATCGGGCACGCCTACTGCCCGGTGGCGTTCTGCCATGGCCAATCGGAATCCCGGCATTTCACGCGGGTGTCCAGCTGCGCGAGCTATGACTTCGTGACCGCCATGGATCATGCCTTGATGGAGCTGGAAGCGCAGATCTACATCACGCTGCACAATCCAGCGCCTGCCGCCTTCCGGCCCGGACAGGTGCGCGCAGCGGAAGACCATGCGGCGCTCTATGAACAGAAGGCCTATTTTCGACGGGCCGATCACCTGGTCGCCGCGCCGGCTGCCGCCCCGGCCGAACGGCGCCTGTCCAGGGACTGGGCAGGCCTGGTCCAACGCCTGCGCGAAGACGGCCAGCAGTTGATTGCCGTCGATTTGAGCGACGGCGCGCCATTGCGCACGCCCACCGTCAAGGCGTTCATTCCTGGATTGGTCCCCATCAAGTTCGGCGCGGGTAACGAACCCGCCGGGCATCCGGTCTATCAGCGCATGCGCCAGCTTTACGCGGGACGGGGGCGCGGCCCCGGTTTTCCGCATCCCTTCAATTGATAGGTAAGGACCATGTCATCGTTCCTGGTTAAAGAGGCGCCCGACGCGCTCACACTCGTTCAGCATCTGAAGACCCAAACTGCATTTCAGCAGGCCAGCGATGCGTTGAGCAGCCGGACTTCATCGCAGTTGCTGGCGATTCCGCTGCCGGCAGGGCTATATGAAGGTTTGCAGGATGCCGCCTACCAGGCGATCGAGGCGCATGGCCTGCACGGGTGGCTGTCGGCGGAAGGACGTCATCACGACCACAACTATCAATCTCTTTCGCTGGTCTACAACCCCGACATGCACGAGCCGGGGATGGACGATGTGCATCAGGCCACGCTGGGTACGTCCTTGAACCCGATCAATGAGTTCTTCTACAACTCGGTGCAACGGCATCGGGGCCTGAAGAACACGTACTTCGATTCCTACGGATTTCGCGTGAGAACGCCGGCGGCCAGGCTGGGCGAGTTGGGCAGGTTTCTGGATCAATGCGGCCTGACCCTGATTCGTTCCCGCCTGTCCGTGCTGATCGGCGAGCGCGGCATCACCTCGGATTTCATGGATGGCTGGCATCGCGACGAACCCGTGTTCGAGAACCTGCGCCTGAACATTCCCCTGACCTCGGACCCCGCCTATCGCCTGCAGATCGAGCATGAAAAGGACAGGCCACAGGAAGACTCGGACACGATGACCGAGCATTTCCTCGAACCTGGCTATGCCTATACCTTCAATACCAACATCCCCCACCGGGTGTACGTGAAAGAACCCAGCAGCCAGCCCAGGATCCATCTGGTGCTGGGCTTTGCGCCCTGGTTCGACCACGACCCCGGGGAAGATCGTTGGCGCGTCAATGCGCACTTCGGCAAGATCCATCCCTTCGATCTGCTGCGCAACGGACAACTGCATTCCGCCTTGAGGGCCCAAGCATGAAGAAGAACATCGTCCTGCTCTCGTCTCACAGCCGCGAAAGCGCCGCCAAGGAGAAGCAATACCGGGCGGCGGCCGACGCGCTGGGCCTGGCGGTCGCCGACTATCCCGATGCCGGCACCCTGGGTGTATTCGCCTGCAGCGACTTCCGCAGCGTGGATGCCGCCAATCTGGCGGCGCTGCATCAGGTAGCGGGTCCCGAGGTGCTTGCCACGACGATCGCCACGCAGAAGTCCCTGGCCTATCGATTCCTGTCGCAACGCGGCTTTTCCACGCTATGGGCGCACGCGCCGTTGCGCGTGGAGGATCTGGAGCTGGATCTACCCTATGCCATCATCGTCAAGCCGGACAAGGGCAGCGGGTCGTTCGCCGAGCATCCCTGGGCGTATCAGCGCTATGACAGCCTTCGCCATTTCCATGATTGGCTGGCGGAACGCCAATTGCTGGAGGCGTTCCTGGCCTATCAGAACGATCCCAATTCCTGGTATGGACGCTATCTGACCATGGAGTACATCGGCGATAGCGACATCTATACCGCCGCGGCGGTCGCCGGCCCGGATGGCGTCGCCGTCTATGAGGGCGGGCGCTTGCGCTTCACCCGCGACACCCTGCAATGCGAATGGATGCTGCTGGGCGAGCGCCACGTGAACCACGACCAGATCACGCAAATGATCCAGGCGCTGTATGACGTGGGCTTGCGCCAGTCCGTCATATACATCCAATGCGTGGAAAAGGATGGGCAGCTTTGCGCCATCGACATCAATCTGCGACCGGGGACCATGCCGGACCGCGCGTTCCATGGCCTGGGACTGCCGTACTACCAGGCTGCGCTCGCATACATGCTGGGAATGACGGCCTCGCTGGACTTCAGCTGGAACGCTCCCTATGTCGGCATCCGGCGGGTGGTGCTGCCGCTGGAGCATGGGCGTCGCAAGGCCAGTTTCGGCGAGGGATGCATCTCCCTGATTGGCGAGCTTGCCTACGATTCTGGCCGTCCGTTCGATCTTGGCCATGCTTGGCCCATGTTCGCAGTCAGTGGAGGCGACGCCCTGCACTGCGCGCAACTGGCGGAATCGTTGGTCGGAAACATGCGGCTGTCGCCGCTGGCCGAGATTTGAGGCCCACCTGAAGAAGGTCAGGCCGTATGTTCGGCCTCGGCCTTCAACCCGTCTTCAGGCGCTTCGGCTGCCGGCGTCTCTTCCGTGAACACGGACGCCAGCATGTGTGGATACACATTGGGGTGAATCATGGGATGGCTGTTCATTTCCAACAGCCAGACCCGATCATCGTCGTCAATGACGGCGTCAAGCGTGAATACGGAGTGACGGCGGATGGCCTCCGGAATGCCTCGATACAGCAGCGGGCCGGCAAAGCAGAACTGCGCCTTGACTGCCGCGGTCGCCTGCTGCCAGACATCGCGGTTCTTGAGCGTGACGCGGTCGTGCGGCGTCATGTAGCGAAAATCGAGCATGACGTTCACGCCATCGGGCACAACTTCGTCCGGGTGATAGCCTTGCCATGCCAGGATCTGGACCGAATCATCCAGGTCCATCGTCAGATCGAAATTGCCACGGGGCTGGGTGGCGATCTCGCGCAGCGTCCGGCGGCCATCGCCGGCGATCTGCGGAGGTGTCAGGACTTCAAGCGCAACGGGCTCGCCATTCCAGAACCACGCTTTCGCGCTGCGGCCGCGAATGAACTGCTCGCAGAAATTCCCTGCCTGCAGCGGATCGTCGCTGTTCAATGGCGCCAGCGGCCCGAACGGCCCTCGGATGCCCACGCCGAATGATCCTATGGCGGGCTTGACGATGTAGTCGGGCGCCAATGGAGGACCTTCGGTCCAGCTGGCCGTCACCCGCAGGCCATTGGCCAGCGCATACTCCTTGAACAGGGTCTTGTCCGTCGACAAGGGCCAGGACTTGACCGGATATGGCATCCACCCGATGAAATCGCCATCGCCGGCGAAGTCGCGCTGATAGATCGTCTGGCCGTTGTGCTCCCGGACGAATCGGGGCACCAGCACGATCTGGCGGCCTGCGAAACGAATGGTCATTTCGAACGTTTCGGGCGCGATCAGCATCTCCGCGTCATGAGCAAGCGCCCATTCACGGATGGGATGAAGATGCTTGATCGGGCGAAACAGGTAATACATGAATGCCGCTGATGAAAAGCCAAGGGTAGCGCTGAGGAATGCTATGCGGGCCGTTCGTACTTGACGCTGCCTGCGATGACGCGCCGGGTCACATCGTCGGTATTGGGCGTGGTGTAGTGCATCAGGTAGCGCGGGAACATGATCAGATCGCCTTCGCTGGGCTGGATGATCTTCACCAGGGCGTGGCGGGGGACCACGAAACCGCCTCTGCCGACCGTGCCCCGGGGATC
Source organism: Achromobacter sp. 1011811831 (assembly GCF_059760905.1). Lineage (NCBI taxonomy): Bacteria > Pseudomonadati > Pseudomonadota > Betaproteobacteria > Burkholderiales > Alcaligenaceae > Achromobacter > Achromobacter sp. 1011811831. Next base: position 41,894 of record NZ_JCBANG010000026.1, on the reverse strand, counting down.
CATCAGCACGAGCTGGCCGCTGCCGTCCTTCGGCATAGTCAGGTAATAGACAAAGGCCAGATCCGAGCCTTCGTGATAGTGTGCATGCACGGCGTCCTTGGCCTGGCCCGACCGTTGGACCACGAACCACATGGTGTGATGGCGTTTGGCCTGATGGATCTGCTCGCCGTAGACTTCCTGGGCGTAGCTGTCGCATTCCGTCAACAACAGTTCCCGGATGGCTTTAAGCTGCGGATCGCGCGTGCGCTTGAAAACACCCGTGTCGTAGCGGGTGTACAGGGTTTCCAGCGTCGCGGACCGGCTTTCGTCGTTCAGCAGGCGGCTCTGGTTTTGTTCGGAATAGGCTTGCAAGGCCGTGTGCAGATCCGTCCCGACCTGGCCGCTCTCGCGCAGGTTGTAGTGCATGATCGGAGTGGGCCACAGCCATTGGATTTCACGGGACATGGATCAATAGGGCAGATTGAACGGCGCGCGTATCGCGCCACGACATCCTTAAGTTATCTGCGCCGGGCGGTTTCAGTTTAGGGGCGGTTGGGCATTCTGTTCGGCCTTGGGCCTCCGGCGCGATTCGGCAAGGATCCAAATACTTGCTATCTTTCCTTCCGGCAGGCAAACAGCATGCTTGTGGCTGTCGCCGCCACAGCGGTTTTCCCAAGTAATGGTCAAGGCCCTTCCAGGACAGCATCTCCATGAGCGCATCCCCCGACAAGATCGACTTCACCCAACCCCAGCCCTTCCTGCACCCGTTCCCGGATCCGGCCGACGTCTTCGCCGCGGACCCCGCCCAGGCCGCGAAGCTGCTGCACCCGCTGGTCTCCATCGACCTGTCCGCCGTCGACCCCGCCTGGTCCGGCCGCATCCACCTGCTGAGCCCGGTAGAACCCTACGACGATTATTTCGCCGATGGCGCCGAGGCCTATCACTCCTACTACACCCGCAGGAACTGGATCGGCTTCAAGCTGGGCGAGGACAGCCGCTACGAACTGCTGGGCGACTGGCGCTGCTTTCAGGCGATGAGCGAGGACAAGACGCGCAGCCAGGATCCCGAGCTGCTCGAACACTACGCCAAGCAGCAACGGTCGTTCGACGAGGTCAAGGCGGCCTATGCCGAGCGCGGCCTGCTGATGAACGTGGACCTGGGCAAGCGCGAGGGCGAGGCGCAGATGCTCAAGTATCGGCTGGCGTTCCTGGAAGACTGGAAGGAATCGCAGGGCGCGGGCAACTGGGCCGATCCCGACCTGTTTCCGCTGGAGTTCGTCGACAACCCGGAGATGGACTGGGAAGATGCGTTTCCGCTGACGGAGGACGGCAGGCCGTTCCGCTTCGTGGCGGCGGTGCCGGGCTGGAACTACCGGGATGGCGGGGCCGACCAGATCCTGCTGTTCTACGATCCGCAGACCCGCGTGGCCCTGCAGACGTTCGAATGGAGTTGAAGCGGGCCGGCGCGCGGCGCAAGCGCGCGGCCAAGGAGAAAAGAATGCATGTGAAACGCCGCGTCATCGGCGCGATTCTGCTGGGCGCGGCCCTGGGGCCGGCGCAGGCGCTGCAATACTGGCCGGCGCAGGAGCAGGATGACGCGCCGCCGAGCTACGACGTCCATGGCCATACGCTGGCCGTGGACGAGCAAGGCCTGGTCTACGTGGACCGCCAGGATCGCCCGGTGCTGCGCCCGTTCATCTACGACAATGGTCCGGACTTTTTCCAGGACGGGCTGGCGCGTCACGTGGAGAACGGCAAGATGGGGTTCCACGATGAAGCCCTGAAAGTGGTGATTCCCGCCCGCTACGATTTCGCCTTTCCTTTCCGCGACGGCAGGGCCCAGGTGGGGATGGATTGCGTCCAGTACCCGGCTGGGGAACACTCCAGCGTGCAGTGCAAGTCCTGGGAGTACATAGATCGATCGGGACGGCAGGTGCCGCCGCCAATGTAGGTACCCCACTATGGAGCGTTCATGGCGTGTGCCGGCGCGGCCATCTCGCCCGCGGACGAGCGCGCCATTGAGCGAGTCAGGTGTTTACGGGCATGCTCATCGCATGCCGGAAGCCACGCATGAACAGTTCAAGGCTCGCGGCGATCAGCGCCAGTCCCAGCACAAGCGCGGACTTCAACGAGCTGGCTTCTGCAATGGCGGCCAGCTTGACTCCCAGGGCCATCACGGCGAGCAGCAGCGCAAAGCCGGCGAGCCGCTTGAACATGCTTGGACCGGGTTCTGTTTCGGGCGGGCGGGGGCGCAATTCTTCCCGCAGGATGAAGACGAGCAGCGCGAGCCTCATGAAAAAAGTCAGCACGCATAGCGCCAGCAGGATGTCCAGGCGTTGCAGCCAGACTCCAGGAGGGTCGAGCTTGTCATGAAAGAAGGCCAGTAGCAAGGTCGCGCCTACGCCATAGCTTGCAAGGTTCATGACGATGTCGGGGCGAAGCTTCAGGTCGGTGCAAGGTGGGTGCGCGCTCATGGGTAGGCCGGTTGATCTATTTTGTAGTTGTGTGCAAGGACTCTCATCTCAAGGCGCGGGGTCTCATGGCGGACCGATGGACTGTCCTTGCTCGGCGCATGCTACGCTGGCCGGTCCGTTCTGGGTATAGGACTTGTCCTATATGCGCAATGAGGTTCTCATCTGCGGATGGACTGCAGTGCATCCACAGATGAAACGACTGCATGCCGCGAGGCTTCCAGTGTTCCAACGGGTGGCAAGCACTGTCCGTTTTGCCGTGGCCGTCAATCATGCCAAACTCCGGCATGGGCGCTACATTGTCTGGCGATAGTGCAAGCCAATCAGCCCTATTGTCCTGGGACGAAATGAAGATACAAGGAAAGACCGCCGCCGAAATCGTCGATTGCGTGCGCGCGCTGGTGCAATCGCAGCAGTTGTTGCCGGGCCAGGCGCTGCCGCCGGTGCGCGAGCTGGCGGCGGAACTCGACATCAACCGCAATACCGTGGCGGCGGCGTACAAGCGGCTGGCGGCCGCCGGCATCGCGTTGACGCAGGGGCGGCTGGGCACGGTGATCCGCGATCCCTACGGCGCGGGCGAGCAGGAAGGCGCCTTGCCCGATACGCCGCTGACCGATCTGGCCAGCGGCAATCCCCGGCGGGAATGGCTGCCGGACATGGCGCGGGCGTTCGCCGCCCGACCGTACCGGCCCCGGCTCTACGGCGAGCCGACGGTCAATCCGGGCCTGGAGACCTACGGGCGCGGCTGGCTGGCGCCGGATTGTCCGGGGCTGTTCGACATCAACGTGACGCACGGGGCGGTGGACGCGATCGAGCGCTTGCTGGTCTCGCACCTGGTGCCGGGCGACAAGGTGGCGGTCGAGAATCCCTGCTTTCTCAGCAGCATCAACACGCTGCGCGCGGCCGGGATGGCGGCGATCGGCGTGGCGATGGACGACGAGGGCATGCTGCCCCGCGCGCTGGAAGCCGCGCTGGAAAAGGGCGCGCGGGCGGTGCTGATCACGCCGCGCGCGCACAATCCCACGGGATGCAGCCTGAGCGAGAAGCGCGCGCGGGCCTTGGCGCGCGTGCTGGCGCGCCATCCTCAGGTCCTGGCCATCGTGGATGATCATTTCGCGCTGCTGTCCAACGCGGCCTATCATTCGGCGCTGCCCACGGGCGCGCCGCGCTGGGCGCTGGTGCGCTCGTTGACCAAGGCGCTGGGGCCGGACATTCGCGTGGCGCTGGTGGCCAGCGATGCGGCCACGTCGCGGCAGCTGCGCTTGCGGCTGGCCTCGGGCACCAGCTGGGTCAGCCATGTCTTGCAGGACATGGTCGAGGCGGCGCTCGGCCAGACCGAGGTGGCGCAATTGATGGCGCGGGCGCGCGAGGACTATGTGCGCCGCCGCGCCTGCCTGGAAGACGCGCTGCGCGCGCAGGGCCTGCCGCATGCGGCGCAGGGCGACGGGCTCAATCTGTGGATTCCGCTACCGGCGGATGATCAGGCCGTGGCGCTGGCCATGGCGCGGCGCGGCTGGCTGCTGCGCCATGGCGAGGCCTTCTGCGTGCAGGATCCCGTGCCTGGGCTGCGCGTGACCCTTTCCGATATCGAGCCGGAACAGTGCGCGCAACTGGCGCGGGATCTGCGCCAGAGCATCGCATAAGGGGTTGCCCGCGCATATCCCGCCGCGCGTTGCTGCGGGATATGCGTCACGCCGCCGCGATCGCCTCTTCCAGCATCTCAAGCCGGTCCTGGCCCCAGAACAGCTCGCCCGCATAGACATACGACGGCGAGCCGAATACGCCGGCGGCCACCGCCTCGTCGGTGTATTGGCGGTAGCGTTGCTCGATGTCCGGCGCGGCCGCCGCGCGCAGCAGCGCCTCGGCGTCCAGGCCCTGCGCGGCCACGATCTCGCGCAGCGTGGGTTCGGACGAGATATCGCGGTCCTCGCACCACTCGGCATGCAGGATGGCCTTGTACAGCGCCGCCACCGGCCGCCCCTGCAGGTCCGCCGCGATCACGATGCGCGAGGCCTGGTCGGCATTCGGGCACATATGGGCGGGGTGAGGGTTGACCGGGATGCCCAGCTTGCGGCACCAGCGGCGCAGCTCGGCGACGCGGTAGTCCTGCCGTTCCCGCGAGCGCTGGCCCAGCAGCACGCCGCCGGTGCGCGCGTAGACGTCGGGCAGATCGACCGGCTTGTAGCGGATGGCCACGTTCTGGCGCCGCGCCAGCGCCTCCAGGCGGTCGGCGCCCAGGTAGGCCCAGTCGGAATTCAGCCAGAAGTAGTAGTCGAGGTGCGACGGTTTCATGGGCGGGCCTCCAGGCGGGCGCCGGCCGGCAGCGCGAAGCGCGTGGGCCGGTGCATGAAGAACGCGCTGGCGATGGCGACCAGGCCCAGCGCGCTCAGGTACCAGACAATGTAGCGCGGGTCGCCGCCGCCATGGGCCAGTAGTGACGTGGCGACCAGCGGCGCCAGCCCGCCGCCGATGGCGCCCGACACCTGCACCGCCAGCGAGATGCCGCTGTAGCGCACCTCGGGCGGGAACTGGGCCGAGAACAGGCCGCCTTGCGGGCCGTACAGCGCGGCGTAGACCAGGCCCACCGCCACGGCGACCGCCGTCGTGACGGTGGCGGGATCGCGCGTCTGCAGCATCGAGAAGAACATGGGCGCGAACAGCAGGATGCCCGCCGCGCCGGCCATGAAGATCCACTTGAAGCCGATGCGGTCGCCCAGCACGCCGCACAGCGGCATGGTGAACAGCGCCAGCGTCGCGCCCCAGACGGTGGCGTCCAGCATGGTGGCGCGCGGGATGCCCAGCGTGCCCGTGGCATAGGCCAGCGAGAAGGTGACCACAGTGTAGAACCAGGTCACTTCGGCCAGCCGGCCGCCGACCACGATCAGCACTTCGCGCGGATAGCGGCGCAGCACCACCAGCGCCGGCACCTCGACCTTGTCGCCCTGTTCGCGCATGCGCTCGAAGTCGGGCGATTCGGCGACCTTGGCGCGGATGAACCAGCCCACCAGCAGCAGCACCACGCTGGCCAGGAAGGGAATGCGCCAGCCCCAGGACAGCATGTCCTCTTCGGGCAGCGCGGCGACCGCGCCCATGGCCAGCGAGGACAGGATCAGGCCCGGCGCCACGCCGGTCTGAGGCAGGCTGCCGAAGAAGCCCTTCTTGCCTTCGGGTGCGTGCTCGACGGCCATCAGGATGGCGCCGCCCCATTCGCCGCCGACCGCCACGCCCTGCAGGAAGCGCATCAGCACCAGCAGCACGGCGGCCCAGTAGCCGATGCTGTCGTAGGACGGGATCAGGCCGATCAGGATGGTGGGGATGCCCATCATGAAGAGCGTGATGAGCAGCATGGACTTGCGTCCGACCTTGTCGCCGAAATGGCCGAACACCACGCCGCCCAGCGGACGCGCGAAGAAGCCGACGGAATAGGTGGCGAAGGCGGCCAGCGTGCCGCTGATGGGATCGATGGCGGGAAAGAAGATCTTGTTGAAGACCAGGGCCGCGGCGGTGCCGTACAGGAAAAAGTCATACCACTCGATGGTGGTGCCCATCATGCTGGCCAGCCCGGCCGTGACGTAATGGCGGCGCGAGCGCGCCGCCTGCTTTGCAGGCGTAGTCATGGCGACGTCCTTGAAAGAGTGCGGAAGGAGCGGCGCTCAGGCCGGCAGGGCGGGGATGCCGCGCGTCTGGCGGACCCAGTAGTCGAAGGTGGCGCGCACGATGGCCGGCTTGAGCAGGTAGTCGTGCGCCTCGCGCGCCAGCGCGTCGTCCACCGGCGTGAGCGGGCCGAAGGCCTGGGCGCGGATCTGCATGCGCGCGGCGCGCTCCAGGTAGACCGACAGATAGGTCGCTTCCTCACAGGACGCGCCGGCGGTCAGGTAGCCGTGGTGCGCCAGGATGATGGCGCGCTTGGCGCCCAGCGCCTCGGAGATCAGCACGCCTTCCTGGTCGGCGATCGGCACGCCGGGCCATTCGCCCAGGAAGGCGCAGTCGTCGTGCAGCGGCGTCATGTCCATCTGCGCGATCACCAGCGGCTGGCGCGCGGCGGCCAGCGCCGAGGCCCAGGGCGAGTGCGTGTGGATGATGGACTGCACGTCGGGCCGGGCCTCGTACACCCACAGGTGAAAACGCGTGGCGGGGTTGGCCATGCCCTCGCCGGTGAGCGTGTGCAGGTCGCGGTCGACTTCGATGAAGTCGGCGGGCGTGGCCTCGTCGAAGCCCAGGCCGAAGCGCAGCGTCCAGTAGGCGCCGGGGCGTTCCGAGCGCACGCTGATCTGGCCGGCCAGCCCGGCCTCCTGTTCCGTCATCGCCAGGATGCGGCAGGCATGGGCCATGGTCTCCTGGATGCTGCGGGGCACGGCGCGCAGGTGCTGTTGCATCTCCTGCGTGGCGCGCTGGTCGAAATACGATTTTTCCCTGAGGGCGGCGGGGTTCATGCGGGGCGTCTCCGTTTTATGGTTCTGTGTTGGCGCGGCATGCGCGCAACCTGACCCTATTGTGGAGAGGGCCGCCGCCGGCAGCCATGCACCTCAGCTCATAGCAGCTATGCCGGGGCGCCGCCGCGCAGCTCGCCGGCCAGCTGTTCGACGCGGCTCAGGAATTCCTTGAGCAAGGGCGTGCGCGGCTTGCCGGCCTGCGTCACCGCCACCACCCGGCGGCGCAGCAGCGGCCGGGCCACCGGCAGCTTGCGCAGGCCGTAGTCGTCCAGCAGCTTGTCCGGGATGCGGGCGGGCAGGATGCAGTCGCCCACGCCCGAGGACACCAGCCTGAGCATGGCGTCGATGGTCTCGGCCTCGGCGGCGAAATCCGGCTGCAGGCCGGCGCTCTGGATCATGCGGCGCAGCGCGTAGTGCGGCGGAAAGCCGACCAGCCGCAGCGACAGCGAGGCCAGGTCCTGCGGGCCGGACAGCGGACTGTCGTGGCGCACGATGAGCGCCATGTCGTCGTCGAACAGGGGACAGGATTCCAGCGTGCCGGAATCCACCGCCGAGTCGTAGACCAGGCCCAGGTCGGCCTTGCCGCTTTCCACCAGGGCCACCACTTCGGGCGAACTGCGGCCCATGATGGACAGGTTCACCGATGGATGCGCGCTGACGAAGCCGGCCACCAGGTCGGCGGTGTAGTAGTAACTGAGGGTGTGCACGGCGGCCAGTCGCAGCGTGCCCTGCGTCACGCCCTGGTGCCGCATGCGCTCGACCGCCAGGTCGATGCCGCGGTAGGCCGGCTGGGTGGCGTCATAGAGCAGCTTGCCGGCCTCGGTCAGCTCCACGCCGCGCCCGGTGCGCAGGAACAGCGGCTGGCCGATGCGGGCCTCCAGCGAGGCCAGTTGCCGGCTCAGTCCCGATTGGGTCTGGTCCAGCGCGTCGGCGGCGCGGGACAGGGACCCCAGTTCCGCGATGCAGATGAAATAGCGTAGCTGCCTGTCCATGGTTTCCATCCCGTTCCCCTCGTGCTCTTGTGCGGACCCGGCGATGATACGGGCCGCTTGCCGGTCGCGCGATCGGGACTAACGCGGCCCGCGACGTGGCGGGCTTGCAGGTGTCGTGCGCGGCTTGCCGCTCAAGGCCGGGGCGACAGCGCGATCGCCAGCGCCATCAGCAGCAACAGCGCCAGCGCGGCCAGCGCGCAGGGCAGCAGCGCCGCGTAGACCTTGCGTTCCTCGCCACGGCCCTCGGCCAGGTTGGCCGCGATCGACATGCGCACCGGCGAGAACAGGCTCATGGCGGTGCCGCTGACATGTTGCAGCGCGGCCACCGCCGGCACGCTCAGGCCGGCCTGCACGGCGATGGCGGTCTGGGCCGGCATGAACAGGCTGTTGGGCATGTTGCCGCTGTTGGTCAGCACGCCGAAGGCGGCCGAGAACAGCGGGGCGACGACCACGGCGCCCTGGCCCAGCGCGTCGAACATGCCGCGCGCGAAGGCCTGGGAGATGCCGGCGGCGGCCAGGATCTCGGCCATCATGGCGAACAGGAACACGGTCATCACGGCGTGGCGGCCGGTGGCCCAGGCGGCGCGCGCCTCGCGCGGCAGCCGGGCGGCCTGGCCACGCAGCGCGGCGGTCAGCACGCCGGCCGCGATCAGCCAGGAGCCGGCGTGCAGCAGCGGCGACCAGACCGGCAGGTCGGCGTAGGGGGCGACACGGCCGACGGCCGCCAGGGCGGCGCGCCATTCCGGAACCAGGCGCGTCAGCGCCAGCGCCGCGATCAGCGCGGCATAGGGCAGCATGCGGCGCGCGGTCGCGGCGAACGCGCGGCGGTCCGGCCGGCGGTCCAGCAGATAGCGCAGCGTGATCAGTGGGCCGTAAGAGGCCAGCAGCGCGGTCTCGGGGCCGAGCCAGGCGGTGAACGCGGCGAGCAGGGCCAGCGCGGCCGCGATCCAGCCGGCCTCGCGCAGGCGCTCCGTGGTCTTGCCACCGCTTTGCGGATCGAAGCCGGCCCGGCTGGCGGTGCGCCAATACAGCGGCAGCCATACCAGCGCCATCAGCGCGGCGGTGGGCACCATCGCGTACAGCGCCAGTTCCGTGCCGGTCATGCGCGCATAGGCCGAGGCCAGCAGCGTGCCGCTGCTCATGGCGCCCCAGGGGATCAGCGTCTGGCTCAACAGCGCGAAGACCATCAGGTGGCGCGGCGCGATGCGCTGGCCGCGCAGCAGCGCCACGGTGCCCAGCATGCCCACGCCGAAGCCGGTGGCCGCCTCGGCGTAGGGGCCGACCAGGAAACAGGCGAAGAACAGCAGGCGACGACGGTCGCGGGCATCGGCGGGGCTTGCCGCGCCGCCGTCCGCCGGCGCGCTGGCGCCGTGGGCGGCTGCTTGCCAGAACAGCAGCCCGCCCAGGATGTATGGCGCGATGGTGGCGCCGATCCAGGCGCCGCGTTCCAGCGCCAGGACCAGCTGCGCGCCGCCGAAGGCCGTGTCGCCGGCGTAGATGGCCACGGGCACCGTGGCCAGCAGTCCCAGCGCGGCGGCCTGCGTGGCGTTCAGCCGCGCGATGGCGATCGCGCCGGCGATGACGAGCATGGGGAGCGACCACAGCAGGTAGTTCATTCGGCGTCCAGCGACGGAAGTGGGGCGGCCGGTCCGGTGGGCGCGGCGCGCGTGAGGCAGAGAGAGTAACGCAGCCGGCGGACGCGCCGGTACAAGCCCGCGTTGGCGTCATGTCATTCATGCATCGCGGCTCTTGGCGCGTGATAATATTTGACCTATGACAAAAATGAAGCGACGCCGACAATGCGTCGCTTCGATGCGCGAGGTTCAGGCATGAGCGAAGCAATCGATCAGGAGGCGGGCGACGCGCCCGCGCAAACCCAAACCCAGCATGACCAGCACGGCCGCTGGCCGCGCGCCGAGTCGGTGGAGGATTTCCGCCGCAATCTGGCCACGGTCAACCAGCGCATCGCCGACGCGGCCCGCCGCGCCGGGCGCGCGCCTGACAGCGTGCGCCTGCTGCCGGTAAGCAAGACGGTGGACGAGGCGCGCATCCGCCTGGCCTACCAGGCCGGCTGCCGCTACCTGGGCGAGAACAAGCTGCAGGAAGTGTCGCGCAAATGGGAAGCCATGGCCGACCTGACGGACCTGCGCTGGTCGGTCATCGGCCATCTGCAGACCAACAAGGCCAAGCTGGTGGCGCGCTACGCGGCCGAGTTCCAGGCGCTGGACAGCCTGCGCGTGGCCGAGGCGCTGGATCGTCGCCTGCAGGCCGAGGGCCGCGCGCTGGACGTGTACGTGCAGATCAATACCTCCGGCGAGGCCAGCAAGTACGGCCTGCAGCCCGACGAGGCCGCGGCCTTCCTGCGGCAGATGCCGGCCTATTCTGGTTTGAGAGTGCGCGGCTTCATGACGCTGGCGCTGTTCTCGGCCGAGGCCGAGCGCGTGCGCCAGTGTTTCGTGCTGCTGCGCACGCTGCGCGACCGGCTGCGCCAGGACGCGCCCGCAGGCGTCGGGCTGGACGAGTTGTCGATGGGCATGTCGGGCGACTACGAAATCGCCATCGAGGAAGGCGCCACCGTGGTGCGCGTGGGGCAGGCCATCTTCGGCGCGCGCAATACGCCGGATTCCTATTACTGGCCGACCGAGGACGGCGCCCCGCCGCCCGCTTGAGAAAAGCGCGCCTTGGCGCAGCCGACAGGATCTGCGTATAAGCACAAGCCTGGGTGTCGCGCCGGCCCGGGGCTGACTACACTGGCCGGCATTGCCTCCGCCGAGACCGCCATGTTCACACGCCTCGTCCCTGCGCTTGCGCTCGTCCTGACCGCTGCCTGCGCGACCGCGCAGACCGATTCCAAGCCCGCCCAGCAACGCGATCCCTTCTATTGGCTCGGCGAGATCAACAAGGCCACGCTGGTCATCAATACGGACCAGGGCCTGCTCGACAAGAGCATGGCGCCGAGGCTGGCGGCGGGGCTGGCCAAGGTGCTCGAGGCGGGCGCCCAGCCCGGCGCCAGGCGGCCGTCCACGGTGATCTCGTTCGAGCCGCTGCTGATCAAGGCGGCGGGCGAGGACGTGACCCTGTTGCATGCCGGGCGCTCCAGCCAGGACATGCACGCCACCTACCGCAGCGCCATCCTGCGCGACAAACTGCTGGAACTGGCCGATCAGCTGAACCAGACCAGCGCGACGCTGGTGGCGCTGGCAGGCCGCCATGCCGCCACCATCGTGCCCAACTACACCAACGGCGTGGCCGCGCAGCCCAACAGCTACGGCCACTACCTGCTGGGGCAGGCGGCGGGGCTGCTGCGCGATGCGCAGCGCATCCGCGAGGCCTATGTCCGCATCGACCGCTCGCCGATGGGCACCACGGTGCTCAACGGCACCAGCTGGCCGCTGGACCGCGAGCGCATGGCGCGTTATCTGGGTTTCGAGGCGCTGGTGGACAACGCCTACGACGCCGCGCAGATCTCGTCCATGGACCAGCCGGTGGAGGTGGCGTCTATCGTCGCCAGCATCGCGCTGCGCACCGGCAATTTCGTCGAGGACGTGATGACGCAGTACGCGCAGTCGCGCCCGTGGATCCTGCTGGAAGAGGGCGGCGGCAATACCTACGTGTCCAGCGCCATGCCGCAGAAGCGCAACCCGGGCCTGCTCAACGACACGCGCAGCGATGCGTCCACGGCGCTGACGCTGGCGATGGGGCCGCTTCTGCAGACGCACAACATCACGCCGGGCATGAGCGATCCGAAGGAAGTGAAGCAGAACTCGGCGATGGTGGACAGCGGCATCGCGGCGCTCAAGCGCTGGGACCGCGTGCTCAAGGCCCTGGTCATCAGCCCGGACCGGGCGCTGGAGGAGCTGAACAGCGATTGGACCGCGTCGCAGGAACTGGCGGACCTGCTGATGCGCAAGTACAAGCTGCCGTTCCGCGATGGCCATCATTTCGCGTCGGAAGTCGTGGCCCATGCCAAGACCCACGGCATCAAGCCGCTGGATTTTTCCTACGCCGAGGCGCGCCGCATCTATGCCGAGGCGCAGAAGGATTCGAAGTACGGGACCGAGCTGCCGATGAGCGAGGCCGAGTTCCGCGCCGCGCTGGATCCGGTGGCCATCGTGAACAGCCGCGCCACTATCGGCGGCCCGCAGCCCGCCGAGATGGCGCGCATGCTGAAGGATGCGGGCGCGCGCCTGGCGGAGCAGGATGCGTGGATCAAAACCCGCCGTTTGCATATACAGCAGGCGTTGGACGGACTGGATCGGCAATTCGACGTAATAGTCTCTAGTGCGGCGCAGCAGGCGGAAAAATAGCCTCAAACCTGGGTCGTACCCAGGGTGTTGCGGTGCATGATCGGCGCCGTGATGTCGTTCGCCCGCGCCATTTTCGGCAGCGCTATTGCGGCGCAATTAAGGGAAAGTCTTAAGCGCGTAGTCCTAGGACAAGCCATTAAATTCGATGTGCGCAGGTCGTTAAGACAATGAAGGCCGGCCGGTTTTGAATGCCGGCGCTTCGTTGTCAGGAGGCGCCATGATTACGCCACGTCGTTGTCTACCGGTCTTGCTCCTCAGCGTCGCCGGCGCTGTATCCATGGTCCATGCCCAGGGCGGAGAGATCCGTTTCTACGGCGCCATCGTGGAGCCCGCGAGCTGCTCGCCCAAGACGCGTCCGGGCAGCCTGCAGGTCAGCGTCGAATGCGAAGCCGAGCGGGCCCGCGCGGCGGGCCGGCCCGTGGACGCATCCATGCGCAGCGCCAGGCATGTGCAGGTGCGCGTGGACCCGCTTCCGGCGCGCGAAGGCGCGCAGGGCAAGACCAGGAACTATGTCGTCACGCTGTCCTATCCGTAGGATGCGCGGCGCATAGCCGGGGCGGGCGCAAGGCCCGCCTCGCCCGGTCCGCGAGGATGCCGGGCATTGCGCGCTTCTTGCCAGGCGCGGGCGGGGACGGTTTTTTCCCGAGGATCAGAAGCCTACGCGCGGCACGTGCACGCGGCCTTCCATCAGGATGCGGGCGCTGCGGCTCATGATGGCCTTGGTGACCTTCCATTCGCCGTCCACCAACTGCGCCTGCGCGCCGACGCGCAGCGTGCCCGAGGGGTGGCCGAAGCAGACCTGGTCGCGCTCGCCGCCGCCGGCGGCCAGATTGACCAGGGTGCCGGGCACGGCCGCCGCCGTGGCGATGGCGACAGAGGCGGTGCCCATCATGGCGTGGTGCAGCTTGCCCATGGACAAGGCGCGCACCAGCACGTCGATGTCGCCGGCGCCGATCTTCTTGCCGCTGGATGCCACGTAGTCGCGCGGACGCGCGACGAAGGCGACCTTGGGCGTGTGCTGGCGGGACGCAGCCTCTTCCAGCGACTTGATCAAGCCCATGCGCAGCGCGCCGTGGGCGCGGATGGTCTCGAAGCGCGCCAGCGCGGCGGCGTCGCCGTTGATGTCTTCCTGCAGTTCGGCGCCGGTGTAGCCCAGCGCCTCGGCGTCCAGGAAGATGGTGGGAATGCCGGAGTTGATCATGGTGGCCTTGAAGGTACCCACGCCGGGCACGTCCAGGTCGTCCACCAGCTTGCCGGTGGGGAACATAGAGCCGCCGTCGCCATCCTCGGCCGGGTCCATGAATTCCAGCTGCAGCTCGGCGGCGGGGAAGGTCACGCCGTCCAGTTCGAAGTCGCCGGTTTCCTGCACTTCGCCGTTCGTCATCGGCACGTGGGCGATGATGGTCTTGCTGATATTGGCCTGCCAGATGCGGATGGTGGCGATGCCGTCGCGCGGCACGCGGGCCGGATCGACCAGGCCGTTGCTGATGGCGAAGGGGCCGACGGCGGCCGACAGGTTGCCGCAGTTGCCGCTCCAGTCGACGAAGGCCTGGTCGATGGAGACCTGGCCGAACAGGTAGTCGACGTCGTGGCCGGGCCGGCTGCTCTTGCCGATGATGACGGTCTTGCTGGTGCTGGAGGTGGCCGCGCCCATGCCGTCGATCTGCTTGCCGTAGGGGTCGGGGCTGCCGATCACGCGCATCAGCAGCGCGTCGCGCGCGGCGCCGGGCGCGCGCGCCGATTCGGGCAGGTCGTCCAGCTTGAAGAACACGCCTTTGCTGGTGCCGCCGCGCATGTAGGTGGCGGCAATCTTGGTCTGGGGAGCGTGGGCCATGTCGCGGTCCTCGGGGTCTGTCGGGTTGATTGGGGGAGGCGGGCGCGCCGGGATCGGGGCGCCCGCTGGCCGTGGCCTGGCCTCAGCCGGCCTGCTTGGCCGCGCCGGCCGATTCGGCTTCCAGGAAGTCCTGGGCGAAGCGCTGCAGCACGCCGCCGGCTTCGTAGATGGAGACTTCCTCGGCCGTGTCCAGGCGGCAGGTCACCGCGGCTTGCACGGTTTCGCCGTTGGCGCGGTGGATGACCAGGGTCAGGTCGGCGCGCGGCTTGCGCTCGCCGATCACGTCGTAGGTCTCGGTGCCGTCCAGCGCCAGCGTCTTGCGGTTGACGCCGGACTTGAACTCCAGCGGCAGCACGCCCATGCCGATCAGGTTGGTGCGGTGGATGCGCTCGAAGCCCTCGGCCACGATGGCTTCCACGCCGGCCAGCCGCACGCCCTTGGCGGCCCAGTCGCGCGACGAGCCCTGGCCGTAGTCGGCGCCGGCCACGATGATCAGCGGCTGCTTGCGGTCCATGTAGGTCTCGATCGCTTCCCACATGCGCATGACCTGGCCTTGCGGCTCGACGCGGGCCAGCGAGCCCTGCTGCACCGTGCCGTCGGCGTTCTTCACCATCTCATTGAACAGCTTGGGGTTGGCGAAGGTGGCGCGCTGCGCGGTCAGGTGATCGCCGCGATGGGTGGCGTAGGAGTTGAAGTCCTCTTCCGGCAGGCCCATCTTGTGCAGGTATTCGCCAGCGGCGCTGTCCATCAGGATGGCGTTGGACGGCGACAGGTGGTCGGTGGTGATGTTGTCGCCCAGCACGGCCAGCGGGCGCATGCCGCGCAGCGTGCGCGCGCCGGCCAGCGCGCCTTCCCAGTACGGCGGGCGGCGGATATAGGTGCTCTGCGGGCGCCAGGGGTACAGCGGATCGACGGCGGCGCGGCGCTCGTCCTGGATGCCGAACATGGGCGCGTAGACCTTGCGGAACTGCTCGGGCTTGACGGCGGCCTTGACCACGGCGTCGATCTCGGCGTCGGTGGGCCAGATGTCCTTGAGCCGGATCTCGCGGCCGCTGGCGTCCGTGCCCAGCACGTCGCGCTCGATGTCGAAGCGGATGGTGCCGGCGATGGCGTAGGCCACCACCAGCGGTGGCGAGGCCAGGAAGGCCTGCTTGGCGTAGGGATGGATGCGGCCGTCGAAGTTCCGGTTGCCCGACAGCACGGCGGTGGAATAGAGGTCGCGGTCGATGATCTCCTGCTGGATCTTGGGATCCAGTGCGCCGGACATGCCGTTGCATGTGGTACAGGCGAAGGCGACCACGCCGAAGCCCAGCTGTTCCAGTTCCGTGGTCAGGCCGGCTTCGTCCAGGTACAGCGCGACGGCCTTGGAGCCGGGCGCCAGCGAGCTCTTGACCCAGGGCTTGCGCGTCAGCCCGGCGCGGTTGGCGTTGCGCGCCAGCAGGCCGGCGGCGATCACGTTGCGCGGGTTGCTGGTGTTGGTGCAGCTGGTGATGGCGGCGATGATGACGGCGCCGTCAGGCATCAGGCCGGGCTGGTTCTCGACCTTGCCGGCGATGCCGCGCTCGGCCAGGTCCGCGACCGGCAGGCGGCGGTGCGGGTTGGACGGGCCAGCCAGCGTGCGCACAACGGTGGACAGGTCGAAGCGCAGCACGCGCTCGTACTGCGCCTGCGCCAGACTGTCGGCCCACAGGCCGGCGGTCTTGGCGTAGGCCTCGACCAGCGCGATCTGTTCGTCTTCGCGGCCGGTCAGGCGCAGGTAGTCGATGGTCTGCTGGTCGATGGCGAACATCGCGGCGGTGGCGCCGTACTCGGGCGCCATGTTCGAGATGGTGGCGCGGTCGCCCAGCGTCAGCGCGGCGGCGCCGGCGCCGTAGAACTCCAGGTAGGCGCCCACGACCTTTTCCTTGCGCAGGAATTCGGTCAGCGTCAGCACCACGTCGGTGGCGGTGATGCCGGGGCCGGGGCGGCCGGACAGCTCCACGCCGATGATGTCGGGCAGGCGCATCCAGGACGCGCGGCCCAGCATCACGTTCTCGGCTTCCAGGCCGCCCACGCCGATGGCGATCACGCCCAGCGCGTCCACGTGCGGGGTGTGGCTGTCGGTGCCGACCAGCGTGTCGGGGTAGGCCACGCCGTCCTGCGCGTGGACCACCGGCGACATGCGTTCCAGGTTGATCTGGTGCATGATGCCGTTGCCGGGCTGCACGATGTCGATGTTGCGGAAGGCCTGCTTGGTCCAGTCGATGAAATGGAAGCGGTCTTCGTTGCGGCGGTCCTCGACGGCGCGGTTCTTGGCGAAGGCGTCGGGATCGTCGCCGCCGTATTCCACGGCCAGCGAGTGGTCCACGATCAGCTGCACCGGCACCACCGGGTTGACCTTGGACGGGTCGCCGCCCTTGTCGGCGATGGCGTCGCGCAGGCCGGCCAGGTCGACCAGCGCGGTCTGGCCCAGGATGTCATGACAGACCACGCGCGCCGGATACCAGGGGAAGTCCAGGTCGCGGCGGCGTTCGATCAGCTGCTTGAGCGCGTCCGTCAGCTGCGCGGGCTCGCAGCGGCGCACCAGGTTTTCCGCCAGCACGCGCGAGGTGTACGGCAGGCCGTCATAGGCGCCGGGCGCGATGGCCTCGACGGCGGCGCGCGCATCAAAGTAGTCCAGGCGGGTGCCCGGCAGGGGCTTGCGATAGGATTTGTTCATCATGCCTCGGTACGCCGAAGGTTGCCCTGGGCGATCTGTTGTTCGATGTTGAGACGGGATGCGCGGATGTGGCGGCGCATCAGGAGTTCAGCCAGCTCGCCATCGCGGTCGGCGATGGCGTCGAGAATGCGGTGGTGCTCGGCATAGGACTGCCGGGGGCGGTTGGGCGTGGTCGAGTACTGGATGCGGTACATGCGCGCGAGCTGGTAGAGCTCGTCGCACAGCATGCGGAACAGCATCTGGTTGCCGCTGCCCTTGACGATGCGGTAGTGGAAGTCGTAGTCGCCCTCCTGCTGGTAGTAGCCCAGGCCCGCCTGGAATGCTTCGTCGCGCTCGTGCGCTTCCAGCACGCGGCGCAATTCCTGCACCTCGGCGGCCGGCATGCGCTCGGCGGCCAGGCGGCAGGCCATGCCTTCGAGCGATTCACGGATTTCGTACAGCTCGCACAGTTCCTGCTGGCTCAGCGACACCACCCGCGCGCCGGCGTGCGGCACGCGCACCAGCAGCTTCTGGCCTTCCAGGCGGTGCAGCGCCTCGCGCAGCGGGCCGCGGCTGACGCCATGGACGCGGGCCAGCTCGGGCTCGGAAATCTTGCTGCCCGGCGCCATCTCGCCCTTGACGATGGCGGCCTGGATCTTCTTGAAGATCTGGTCCGACAGCGTTTCGCCATCGCCTGGCGCGGCGTTCGGGAGCGTGAGGATTTGGCTCATGGTGTCGACAATCTGGCTCGTATTGGCGAGCGGAATGCGGAATTGACGGACTTGTCTCGAGTAATTGTCAACAATTTACCCGCGAGGCGGGAAAGGCGCAAGCGCGTGGGCGGGTCTGCGCGGCGGCTGGGGCAGGGGGGCGGCGTTCGTGTCGACAATCTGTCGGCGAGCCGCAGTGCCGGGCTCGGACGAGATCGGCGGGAGAGGGGAGGCTGGGGTAGGCGCCGTGGATCGGCACCATGGATTGGCACCGTTCGGGCGCCGTGCATGGCGATGATTCCCAGGGCGTTCCGCCCTGGGAATCATCGTGTCAAAGGCCGGTGTCGGGGTAGTTCGGGCCGGCGTCATGGAAGCCGCCGCTGCTGTACGGGTTGACCGCGCCAGGGTGGGGCGGGCCGCCGGGGCCGAGCGAGCAACCGGCCAGCGCCAGGGCCAGCGCCAACAGCATGGCCAGACGGGGCAGGGGGAAAGTGGAACGGAAATGCGTCATGGTGAGTCTCCCGCGCCGATCCCCTCGGAACGGCGCGCAACGTGCAGCGTATGTACGGATCATAGCGCCGGACGGACGGGACGCCGGCAAGCGCTGCCCCGGGCCTATTTGTGACAAAAAACAACGACTTTAAAACTCTTCACACTTATTCAACAAGGTCTTGTATTCCGTATGAGGCGCTACGGGTAAATTCGCCACTGTCGGCATCGGCGGCGTGGCCGTTGCGATGACGGCGAGCGGTCGTCGCGCCCGGGACAGAGAGAAGCGTCCTGGGCGGCCGGCCGAGGCGTGATCGGCAGCTATAAAAGCGCCGCAATACCAATAAGAGAATCAATCTCGATATCAGTCATCCGTTGCGCAGGGCGGCGGGTGCAATTCAGGGAACACGGGAAAGAGGGTATGCCGGATACGGTCGTCTATATCAGGAGCCAGCCCCGCTACGGGGATCAGGTCGTGGCGTTTCCAACGCTCTACCAGCTCAAGCAATGGTGGCCGTCGCAGCGGCTGCGGGTCGTGGCCAGGGATGACGTGGGGCGTTACTACACGTCCCTGCCCTGGGTGGATGAATTCGTGCGCGTGTCCAGCTTCCGCGAACATGTGCGCTGCCTGCCCGCGCGCGCCAATGCGTCGATCAATCTGCATCACAGCAGCGAGCGCTACGGGCTGGTCAGCATGCTGCGCCGCCCGGCGTTGCGCATGGGATTCCGCAACAATCGCCTGAGCGACCGCGCCTGGACGCATTCGCATCCCAAGAACATCGGCGAATACATCGGCCTGGCCAATCTGCGGCTCCTGGGCACCTACCGTTCCTTCGATCCCCATCAGGCAGCGCTGAACTGCTTCCGGGAAATCGCCGAGCAGCGCAAGCGCCCGGTGGCGCCGGTCGACGTGGTGATGGTCCCCGGCGGCGGTTCAGGGCCGTTCAAGCGCTGGAGCATCGCGCACTACATCCGGCTGGCGGACCTGCTCAAGACTTCGCTCGGGCGCGGCACGCAGTTTTCCTTCGTGCTGGGGCCGGACGAGGCCGCCGAGCTCGAACTGATCAACAGCCTGCACCGTCCGGAATTCCGGATCGAGTATTGCCGGACCATTCCGGAGCTGTCGGCGCTGATGCTGCGCGCGCGCCTGATCGTCGCCAATGACTGCGGTCCTTCGCATATCGCGCAGGGCGTGGGCGTGCCTTACGTGGGCGTGTTCAACGAACCGAACCCCGAGTGGTTCTGGCAGCGGCCGGGCGCCGTCGATGTGGTTCCCGACATCGCCGGCGCGGGCATCAACAGCATCGCGCCGGAAAAGGTGCTGGCCGCCTGCATGGGCGCGCTGGCGGCGGATCCGGTGGATCGTGTGCTGCCCGTCGCGGCCTGAACCCGGGCGGCCCTTGCGGCCGCCATTCGAATTTGCGCCCTGGCGCGGCCCGGCGCGCGCCGCGCCTCAGGCGGCCGCGCCGCGCAGATGGCGCTTGTCGCGGATCTGCGGCGGGGGCTTTGCACAGCGACGCTGGTAGGCGCGCACGGGCTCGCTGTCCGACGGATTGAACAGTGGGTGCGGGTAGTCCACGGCGCGCAGCGCATCGTACAGCCGCCGGCCCCATACGCATTGCGCCTCGGCCTGGTCCCAGACCCGCCGCGCCAGCGCCTGCTGGCCGTCATTCCACAGCGCCAGGCCGTAGTCGGCGACCATTTCTTCTTCGCGCGGCCAGTCCGCGTAGCCGCGCCGCAACAGCGCCAGGCCGCCCGCCGAGTCGCCGCGCTGCACGAGTATCCAGCCCAGTGTGGCACCGTTGTAGGGCCGCAGTCCGGCCGTGCGGATCGAGCGCCGCGCCTGCGCCTCGGCCTGCGCCAGATAGTCCGGGAAGTCGGCCAGGTAATAGGCGATGCTGTTGGCATAGTCCGGGTCCGGCCGCGTCGCGGCGTTGCGGGCCTGGCGTCGCTGCAGTTCGACGGCGTCGGCCAGGGCTTCGCCCGGCATGCCCAGCAGCTTGTGAAGCGTGTAGCGCTCGGCCAGCGTCGCGTCGTCCAGCGGGCTCAGGCGTTCGATCCAAGCCGGCGCGCTGGCGTCGGCGAGGGTGCGCCGGGCCCAGTCGGGCTGGCCCGCGCCCAGCAGCACGGCCGCCAGCGCCACCTTGCCCGCGCGCGTGTCGGCGCAGCGCATGGCGGCGATCTGCGCGCGCGCGGCATCCAGGTCGCGTCGGACCAGCTCCAGATTCACGGCGTTCAATTCGGGAAAGCAGTCCAGCTCGAAACCGGAATCGCTGCTGGTGTACAGATTGAGCGACGCCGCCGGCATGGCATCGCTGACATAGGCCGTGTTGCCCTGGGCCGTGGTGTAGCCGAGGTCGACCAGCAGCTCGCCCCAGCGCTGATGCAGGCCGATGCGGTAGGGGTAGCGGGTCAACGGCTCGTTTTCGAAACTGCTGCTCAGCTGGAACACCTGGCCCCAGCTGTTGTTGCCGGCCAGGCGGACCAGGGTGAAATCGCGGGCCAGGTGATCGGTGTCGGTCCAGATCCAGGCGGTTCGCCCCTGCGCATCGGTCACGCCGTGAATCACGCCGCTGCCGTCGGGCGTGTCGCGGATCGACTGGTCCTCGGCGGTCAGGAACAGCCGGTAGGGCGTGTACGGCGCAACCCTCGGTCCCGACGGGCCCTGTACTTTCAGCACCAGGTAGCGGCCATGGGCGCCCACGCCGAATTGCGGCATGCCGGCGGGCGGCGTGGCGGGCCGGGCGTGGGTGGTGGCCCGGATGGAGGTTCGGCCGCTGGCCTGGGGCGCGGCGGGCGCGGGGGTGAGGGCGGCTGCCGCGACAGGCGCGGCGGTCAGGCCGGGCGCCGGAGGCAGCGCCAGCACGCCAGCCAGGAGCAGGGGGCGTAGCCAGAAAGGGGTGGACATCGTCGGTACGGCGGGCGGGCGCGTGTTGGGCGCGGGTTGACGGAGAGCGCCCGGGCGAGCGCGAACCGCCTATTCTCTCAAAGAACCGGCGATCCCCGGGCCGCCATCCTCGTGGCGGGAGAATTGCGCTAAATTTGCCCGACGCGACGGGCCCCGGGCCCGCGCGGCATTCCCGACCCCACTCTTCCGATTCCCCGGAGCGCGACGCATGACTTCCCTCGATTCCTACGCCATCACCAGGAAATGGCCGGCCAGCCACCCCGACCGCATCCAGCTGTATTCGCTGCCCACGCCCAATGGCGTGAAGGTGTCGATCCTGCTGGAAGAGCTGGGCCTGCCCTACGAGGCGCACCGGGTCAGCTTCGATACGCAGGACCAGTTCACGCCCGAGTTCCTGTCGATCAGCCCCAACAACAAGATTCCCGCCATCCTCGATCCCAACGGGCCCGACGGCAAGCCGCTGGCGCTGTTCGAGTCCGGCGCCATCCTGGTCTACCTGGCCAGCAAGACCGGCCAGTTCCTGCCGGCCGACGCGGGCGGGCGTTTCGAGACGCTGCAATGGCTGATGTTCCAGATGGGCGGCATCGGCCCGATGTTCGGCCAGCTGGGCTTCTTCCACAAGTTCGCCGGCAAGGACTACGAAGACAAGCGCCCGCGCGACCGCTACGTGGCCGAGGCGCGACGCCTGCTGGGCGTGCTGGACCAGCGCCTGCAAGGCCGCGACTGGGTCATGGGCGATACGTACACCATCGCCGACATTGCCATCTTTCCCTGGGTGCGCAACCTGATCGGTTTCTACGGCGCGGGCGAGCTGGTCGAGTTCACCCAGTACAAGAATGTGGCGCGCGTGCTGGACGCTTTCGTCTCCCGGCCCGCCGTGGTCCGGGGCCTGACGATTCCCGGCTGAGCCGCGCGGGTCTCGGGTCCGCGCGTCGGGGCTTGCCGCCAGACGCGGCGTCGGCGCGCGGTCGGGTGGCAAGCCGCCCGTTTTCCGCCCGGTTTGCTGCCGATCAAACAGCGGTCATAGATTCATGCTGTTCGGTCATATGTTAATTACTAAAAGGCGTAAGCTGATCCCATAGGCTGGACAACGCAGTACGAATTTCCCCGACGTGCGCGCAGACCAGCGGACACGGAGGGTCAGTATGAGTAAGTTCGGGATCTGGGCGGCGCTGGGCCTTGTGGCCGCGGCAGGCATCGCCATCGGCGGCGCACAAGCGCTGACCGCCGCCCGCAAGGTCGACGCGCCCGCGCCCGTCGATATCCAGGATCGCAGCCTGGTCGAGGCCGGCGCCTACATCGCGCGCACCGGCGACTGCGTGGCCTGTCACAGCGTGCCCGGCGGCAAGCCCTTCGCGGGCGGCCTGGCGATGCAGACGCCGGTGGGCACCATCTATTCGTCGAACATCACGCCCGACAAGAAGACGGGCATCGGCGCCTACAGCTACGCGGATTTCAAGAACGCGGTCCAGCACGGCATCCGCAAGGACGGCACGCCGCTGTACCCCGCCATGCCTTATCCGTCCTACGCCATCATGCCGGACGCGGACCTGCGCGCCCTGTACGCCTACTTCATGGCCAGCGTGGCGCCGGTCGAGCAGCCCAGCGCGGATTCGACCATCCCCTGGCCGCTGAACATGCGCTGGCCCATGGCATGGTGGCAGCTGATGTTCGCTCCCAAGCGCGACTTCGCCGCGCCCGCCGGCGCCGACGAGAAGCTCAAGCGCGGCGCCTACCTGGTGGAAGGCCCCGGCCATTGCGGCGCCTGCCATACGCCGCGTGGCCTGGCCTACCAGGAGAAAGCGCTGTCCATGGCCGATGGCGATGCCTTCCTGACCGGCGCGGTGATCGACGGCTGGCGCGCCAAGAGCCTGCGCGGCGAGGCGCAGGGCCTGCAATCCTGGAGCCCCGCCGAGATCGCGCTGTTCCTGAAGACCGGCCGCACGGACAAGGTGGCGGCCTTCGGCGCCATGGCCGACGTGGTCGAGCACAGCACCCGCTACTTCGCGGACGCCGACCTGGAGGCTATCGCGGCCTACCTGAAACAGCTGCCGCCCGCCCCGGGCAAGCTGCAGGCTTTCGCGCCCAAGGCCGACACCACCACGGCGGCGTTGCTGGACGGCCGCTACGGCTCGCGCGGCGCGGTGATCTACGTCGAGCAGTGCGTGGCCTGCCACCGCGCCGACGGCCAGGGCATGCCGCGCATCTTCCCGGCGCTGGCGGGCAACTCGGCCGTGTTCGCGCAGAACCCGCAGTCCATCATCCAGATCACGCTGGAGGGCGGCCGGATGCCGTCCAACGCGCAGGACGCGATGGCCTTCGCCATGCCGGCCTTCAATCACCTGAGTGATCAGGACATCACCGACGTGATCAATTTCATCCGCGGCGCGTGGACCAACCAGGCGCCGCCCATCGGCGAGCGCGACGTCGCGCACATCCGCGAATTCCTGGCCGGCAAGAAGCCGAACATCGTCGCCGGAGGCAAACAATGAGCAGGAAACTGAAACTCGCATCGCTGCTGGCCGCGCTGGCGGCCTGCGGCGCCTGGCTGGGCGCCAGCGCGGCCGATGCGCTGGCTACCCCGGCCACGCCGGCCGCCGACAGGCAGGCGCCCGCGCGCACCTTCCCGGTGCTGGACAAGGACGGCAAGCGCCTGCCCGACTACACCATCCCGTCGGATACCGATATCGCCAAACAGCCCAACGCCGAGCAGATCAACTACGGCAAGCGCCTCCTGAACGAGACGCGCCGCCTGCTGCCCAACAACACCGGCGCCAGCATGAACTGCAACAGCTGCCACGTGCAGCAGGGCAAGAAGCCGATGGGCGCGCCGTACATCAACACGGTGAACACCTTCCCGCAGTTCAATCCGCGCGCCAACCGCGTGGTGACGCTGGAGGACCGCATCAACGGCTGCTTCATGCGCTCGATGAACGGCAAGCCGCTGGCCAAGGACTCGGCCGAGATGCAGGCCATGATCGCCTACATGAAGTGGCTGGCCCAGGACGTGCCGCACGGCGCCAAGGTGCAGATCGAGAACGCCTGGCCCATCGACATGAAGCTGGTGCCGAACCCCGAGCGCGGCAAGTCACTGTACGTGGCGCAATGCGCGGCCTGCCACGGCGCCAACGGCGAAGGCAAGAAGGACCGCGCCGGCGACATCGTGTTTCCGCCGCTGTGGGGCGATGAGTCCTTCAACATCGGCGCGGGCCTGGCCCGCACCTACAAGGCCGCCGCCTTCATCCGCAACAGCATGCCGATGGGCGTGAACACGCACGGCGCCTGGGGCGAGGGCGACGTGCTGTCGGACCAGGACGCGGTCGACGTGGCCGAGTATTTCACCCACATGCCGCGCCCGGATTTCGCCGGCAAGGAAAAGGACTGGCCGCAGGGCAAGAAGCCGAAGGACGCGCGCTATTGAGCGCGCCGGCCGGGGGTTCAATTCCCCCGGCCGCGACCGTCATCAGAACCGGTAGCGCGCCTGCGCCAGCACATTGCGCGGCGCGCCGTAGTAGACCGAGTTGTAGGTGCCGATGCCCGAGTAATAGGCCTTGTCGAAGACGTTGTTCAGGTTCACGGACAGGCGCAGGTCCTTGCTGACGTCGTAGGCCGCCATCAATCCCAGGATGGCGTAGCTGTCCTGGATGAAGCGGCGGTCCTTGCCCTCGATCGCCTGGGTGAAGTAGGTATTGCCTTGCCATAGCAGATTTCCGCCCACCGTCAGGCGGTGCCAGTCGCCGGGCAGGCGGTAGGTGGTGGCCAGCTTGAACACCTGCTCGGGCTGGGTGGTGCTGACGCGCCGTCCATCCCGGTCGCGCGAACGGCTGTAGGTGTAGCCGGCGTGGACCTGCCAGCCGCGCGAGATCTCGCCCGACACTTCCAGTTCGACGCCGCGCGTGGTGACGCCCTGGACGGCGACATAGGCCTCGTCGCCGTTGGGCCGCCGCGCGCCGCTGGTGTCCAGCTCGGCCATATTGTCCTGCTTGAGCTGGAACAGCGCGATGCTGGCGTTGAGCTTGCCATCCAGGTATTCGCCCTTGGCGCCCAGCTCCATGCTCTTGCCGGTCAGCGGATCCAGCTGGCGGTCGTTGGCGTCGAAGCTGTAGGCCTGCGGCTTGAAGACATCCGTGTAGCTGGCGTAGACCGTGTGCTGGCTGTCCAGGTCATAGGTGAGGCCGGCGTAGGGGATGAACTTCCGGCGCACTTCGCTGGCGTAGTTGACGAGGCGGCCGTTGGCGAAGGCCAGGTTCTGGTTCCATGCATAGTTGCTCAGGCGGCCGCCCAGGATGATGGCGTAGCGGTCGGCGGGGCGCAGCACCGTGGCGCCGTAGAGGATTTTCTGGTTGACCAGCATGTTCTGCGTCAGCCACCACTCATAGACGCCAGGCTTGGCGGCATCGTTGTTCCAGCGGAACGCGTTGTCGATGAGCGCGTCCGTTTCGCCGTCGTGCCGGTTCGACTGAGCATGGTTGCGGGCGGCGTTGTAGCCAATAACCAACTCGTGCTGGCGGCCGAACAGCGTGTAGGGGCCGGATGCCTGGAAGTCCACGCTGTTCTCGCGCGTGTCGGTGTCGAATCGCGCCGCGCCGCCGGGATAGTAGCCATGTCCCACGCTGTGGCTCCGGGCATCGACCAGGGCGCTGCTCATGCCCGATATCAGTTCGCGCGAGCGGTAGTTGCGGTGCGCGGCGGCCAGCTTGAATTGCCAGCCGCTGTCCAGCGTATGCCGCAGATCGGCGAATAGGCGCGTGGTGTCCTGGTTGCGCCAGGACCATTTGTCGGCGGGGTTGGTCGAGCGCGGGAAGCGTACCGGCGTGCCGTCGGAGTAGAAGGCGGGCAGATGCGTATTGGACGTGGCCTTGTTGCGGTTCTGCTGATGATCCACGCCGATGCTGGCCGTGGTGCGCGGACCCAGGTCCGCCTCGATGATGCCGTAGGCCAGGTTTTCCTTGCCGCGCGCATAGTCCATGTAGCTGCCGCGCTTCTCGGCGGCGGCCACGACGCGTCCGCGCACCTTGCCTTGCGCCGCCAGCGGTCCGCTCAGGTCCAGCTCGCTGCGGTAGCGGTCCCAGGAACCGATGCCGGCCGTGACGCTGCCCTGGAAGTCCTGCGTCGGCCGCTTGCGGATGAAGTTCACCACGCCGGACGGGTAGCCTGCGCCGTTGACCAGGCCGGTGGCGCCCTTCAGGACTTCGATGCGGTCATAGACGACCGAATTGGTGATGCTGTAGTTGTCGCGCACGTTGCCGCCGTCGCTGGACAGGCTGGGCAGTCCGTCGAATTGGAAGCTCTCCAGCTGGAAGCCGCGCGAGTAGAAGCTGTAGCCCTCGGAGTTGTCGCGGTTGACGATGATGCCGGGCGTTTGCTCCAGCGCCTGCGCGACGTTGACGATGCCCTGGTCGTCCATCTGCTGGCGCGTGATCACGCTGACGGATTGGGGCGTTTCGCGTAGCGACAGCCGCATGCGGGTGGCGGAACCGGACTCCGCCTGGGTGTACGAGCCGGTGCCTTCGCTGGGCTCGATGGCGTTGCCGGCGGTGACCAGCACGGGTTCCAGGGCGGCGACCGGTCCGACCGCTGGTGCCGGGCGCAGGCTCCAGACGCCTGCTGGCGTGATGACCAGTTCCAGGCCGGTGCCGGCCAGGGCCTGGCGCGCCGCCGTCTCGGCGTCGGGGGCGGCGCGCACGGCGGCGGCCTGCTTGCCGGACACCAGTTCGGCGCTGGCGGAGATGCTGCGGCCGCTCATCAAGGAGATGCGGCTCAAGGTGTCGGCCAGCGGCGCGGCCGGCAGGTCATAGCGTTGCTGGGCGGCTGCGGGCGCGGCGATCAGGCTGGCGCCAAGCGCGCCGGCGACGAGCCGGGCGCGGAAATCGAAGGAGAACGGCATGGCTGGGAATGAGGGTGGAATCGGGTTGCGTCATAAGCCATGACGGGCAACCGGTCTCGATACCCTCAGCGGCGGCGAAAAAACCTCATGCCAGGTCCACCAGCGTGAGCCAGGAGCCATAGCGCCGGATCCTGAGCGGCAGCGTCTCTTCCAGCGCGTGCAGCGCCCGGCGCGTGTCATCGAGCGGGAACACGCCGAATACGCGCAGCCTGGCGGCATCCGGCGACAGACGGATCACGCCGGGCTGGTAGGCGCGCAGGCGCGCCACCACTTCCGCCAGGCTGGCATCCTTGACACTGAGCATGCCGTGCCGCCAGCTGGCCTGCGCATCGTCGGCGCGCAGCCAGGCGGCCGTGTCATCGAATGCCGCCGTGCCATGTCCGGGCAGGGCAAGGGGCCGGCCATGCCCGGGCATCAGCGTCAACGCGTGCTCGATGGCGCTGACCGTGGCGTAGGTCTCGTACAGGGTCACCGCCAGGCTGGCGACCAGGCCCGTGGCGCCGGCCTCGATATCGCCATGGCGGGTGCGTATCCGCAGCGGTCGGGCGTCGGCGCTGGCGGCCACGTGCAGTCCGCCCTCGCGCAGGACGATGAGGCGCTGCCTCGTGTCGTAGCGCACGTCGGCCGCCGAGCGCGCGTCCAGGGTCAGCTCGGAGCCGTCGTCCAGCGCGTAGCTGCGCCGTTCTGCGGTATGCGTGGCGTAGGTCGCGCCCAGGCCGGACAGCGGCACGTACCGGTCGACCGCCAGCGCGCCCAGCGCGGCGCCCGGCGCCAGCACGGCCAGCTTGAGCAGCTTGCGACGCCTGGCGCCGTGGTGCAGCAGCGCGGTCCGGGCTGCCTGTGTCAGCGCGGGCGCGGTGCTCCCGGCGTCGCGCAGCCGGGCCAGCGGCCGCGCCATGAGTCCATCGACCTCGGCCCAGGCGCGGGCATGCCCGGGATGCTTCGCCAGCCATTGTTCGAACGCGCGATGGTCCTGGTCGGTGGCGCGCCCCGACGTCAGGCGCAGCATCCATTCGACTGCGCGTTCCGTCGCTTCGTCGACGCGCCGCGCCCCGCGGCCGCTCATGCGCCGAGCTCGCGGCGGGCGGCGATGCAGTGCAGGAAGGCCCGCTTCAAATAGCGTTCCACCGTGGCCAGCGACAGGCCCAGGGCGCGGGCGATGGCGGGTTGCGTCATGCCGTCCAGGCGATTGAGCAGGAACGCGTGCTTCACCGACACCGGCAGGCCGTCCAGCAAGCGGTCGATTTCGGCGACGGCCTGCTTGAGCATGCATAGCGTTTCGGGCGAGGCGGCGACGGGCTCGGGGTCATGGGCCAGCGCCTGCAGATAGCGGGTCTCGACATCCCGCGTCCGCCAAAGGTCTATGGTCAGGCGGCGCGCCAGCGTCAGCAGGTAGGCGCGCGGTTCGGCCAGGGGCGCGGGGCTGGGGGCGGTGAGGAGGCGGCAGAAGGTGTCCTGGGCCAGATCGGCCGCGTCGGCGCGGTTGGCCACGCGTCGCGCCAGCCAGCCGAACAGCCAGTCGTGATGTTCCGCGTAGAGCCGCTGGACGTGGTGATGCGCGGAGGATTCCATAGGCGGCGCGGGGCAGGCGGGATCGACGGAGAGTGGGGATTCAAATAAGAATAACACTCATTTTTGAGTGCGCCGGCGCCGCCGGGCCAGCGCGCCTCCCGGCAGCGGGCTAGCCGCCCATCAGCTTGCCCAAAGTCGCCATGCCCTGTTCCAGCCCGCCGTTCCACGGATGGCCGTAGTTCAGCCGCAGGAAGTTGCCGAAGCCGCCGGTGGCCGAGAACAGCGGACCGGGCGCGATGCTGATGCCGTGGCCCAGCGCGGCGCGATGCAGTTGCAGCGTGTCGATCCGCTCGGGCAGCTCGACCCAGATGAAGTAGCCGCCCTGCGGCCGCGTGGCGCGGGTGCCCTTGGGGAAATGCCGCGCCACGGCCTGCAGCATCTCGCCCTGTTGCAGGGCCAGCTGCTGGCGGAACTGGCGCAGGTGGCGGTCGAAGCCGCCTTTCTCCAGGTAGGCGGCGATGGCGGCCTGGGTAGGCGCGGCGGTGGCCAGGCTGGTGGTGAGCTTGTTGCGCATGATGCGGCGCGTGTAGCGGCCGCCGGCCACCCAGCCGACCCGGTAGCCCGGCGCCAGCGTCTTCGAGAACGAGGAACAGTGCATCACGATGCCCTCGCGGTCGAAGGCCTTGGCCGGGCGCGGGCGCTTGTCGCCGAAATAGAGCTCGCCGTAGACGTCGTCCTCGATCAGCGCCACGCCGTGGCGCGTCAGCAGCTTGACCAGCGCTTCCTTCTTGGCGTCGGGCATCAGGCTGCCCAGCGGGTTCTGGAAAGTGGTCATCAGCCAGCAGGCGCGCGGCTTGTGGCGCACGATGGCCTGGGCCAGCGCGTCCAGGTCGATGCCCTCGCGCGGATGGGTGGCTACCTCGATGGCGTGCAGCTGGTTGCGTTCCAGCGATTGCAGCGCCGCGTAGAAGGTCGGCGATTCCACGATCACCGCGTCGCCCGGCCGCGTCACCGCGCTCAGGCACAGGTTGAGCGCGTCCAGCGCGCCGTTGGTGATGATGATGTCATCCACCGGCACCGTCAGGCCGTCGGCCAGGTAGCGCAGCGCGATGGCGCGGCGCAGCGCGGCGTCGCCGGGGCTGAGGTCATCGATCGAGCCCCAGGGGTCGAGCTTCTGCACCGTCGACGCCATGAACTTGGCCAGCCGGCCGTAGGGCAGCAGCGAGGGATTGGGAAAGGCCGAGCCGAAGGGCAGCATGTCGCGCCGCAGGGTGGCGTTGAGCACCTGCAGCACCTTGTCGCTGACGTCCACCGGATGGCGGCCGGCGTCGGCGCTGGAGACGGCCTCCAGTTCCGGCAGCGTGGCCTGCGGCGCGCGCAGCACGTAGTAGCCGGAACGGTCGCGCGCGCGGATCAGGCCGCGCGCCTCCAGCAGATAGTAGGCCTTGAACACCGTCGACGGGCTGACGCCGCGGCTGGCGCTGGTCTGGCGCACCGAGGGCAGCCGGTCGCCGGCCTGCAGCAGGCCCGACAGGATCGAGCCGGTGATTTCCTCGGTCAACTTCTCATAGCGTTTCATGGCGGTTCCGCGCGGGCGGCCTGCAAGGAGAGGGATTGGGATCAGTGGGACATGCCGATGGCGCGCATGACCAGGCGCATGGACCAGGCCGCCACGCCCAGCGCGGCGACGCTGCCGGCCCAGATCAGCGCCAGCCACAGCAACCGGCTGCGCCAGGAGGGGAGCGCCGGGGCGGCGCGGGTGTCGGATCGGGATGGCATCAGTGATACCCCTCGCCCGCGCGCACCTTGCCGCGGAACACGTAGTAGGACCAGGCCGTGTACATCAGGATGACCGGGATGATGGCCAGCGCGCCCACCAGCGCGAAGCCCAGGCTCTGCGGTGGCGCGGCCGCCGTCCAGATCGAGACGTCCGGCGGAATGATGGCCGGCCAGATGCTGATGCCCAGGCCGCTGTAGCCCAGGAACACCAGCCCCAGCGCCAGCAGGAAGGGGCCGGCGGCGGGCGCGCCCCGCACGCGGCGGATCAGGTCGAAGCCGGCCGCCGCCACCAGCAGCGGCACGGGCAGGAACCAGAACATATTGGGCAGGCTGAACCAACGCTGCGCGATCTGCGGCTGCGCCAGCGGCGTCCACAGGCTGAGCGCGGCGATCACGGCCAGCAGCGCCAGCGTCAGCGGCTTCGCGGCGCGGCACATGCGGCGTTGCAACGCGCCCTCGGTCTTCATGATCAGCCAGGTGCAGCCCAGCAGCGCATAGGCGGCCACCAGGCCCGCGCCGGTGAACAGCGAGAAGGGGCTGATCCAGTCCCAGGGACCACCCTGGTAGACGCGGCCGACGACCGGGATGCCTTCGATGTAGGCGCCCAGCGCCACGCCCTGGAAGAAGGTGGCGCAGACCGAGCCCAGCACGAAGGCGCGGTCCCACAGCGGGCGGTGGCGCTCGTCGGCCTTGAAGCGGAACTCGAAGGCCACGCCACGGAAGATCAGGCCCAGCAGCATGAACACCAGCGGCAGGTGCAGCGCGTGCAGGATGACGGAATAGGCCAGCGGAAAAGCGGCCATCAGGCCGGCGCCACCCAGTACCAGCCAGGTCTCGTTGCCGTCCCACACGGGCGCCACGGTGTTGACCATGACGTCGCGCTCTTCGGCGTCGGACACCAGCGGGAAGAGTATGCCGATGCCCAGGTCGAAGCCGTCCATGATGACGTACATCATGATGCCGAACAGGATGATCACGGCCCAGATCAATGCGAGGTCGATGCCCATCTCAGGCTCCCGAATGCGAGGTTTGCGGCGGCAGGCCGGCGCCGGTGGAGGCGGCGGACAGGGGACGCGACGGCTGGCGCGGTTCGCCGGGCCCACCGGACAGGGGGGCGTGGCCGGGGGCGGGCGTGGGACCCATGCGGATCAGGCGCAGCATGTAGGACACGCCGGCGCCGAACACCAGCAGGTACACCACCACGAACAGCGCCAGCGTCAGCGTCAGTTCGCCCAGACCGTGCGGCGTGGCCGCGTCGGCCGTGCGCATCACGCCGTACACCACCCAGGGCTGGCGGCCCACTTCGGTGACATACCAGCCGGCCAGCATGGCGATCAGTCCGGAGGGGCCCATCCACAGCGCGAAGCGTTGCAGCGCGCGCGATTCATACAGCCGGCCGCGCCAGCGCGTCCACAGCGCCCAGATCGCCAGCGCGATCATCAGGAGACCCAATCCGACCATGATGCGGAAGGACCAGAACACCACCGGCACGTTGGGCCGGTCCGCGGCCGGATAGGATTTCAGGCCGGGGAACTGCCCGTCCCGGCTGTGGGTGAGGATCAGGCTGCCCAGGCGCGGGATGTTGAGCGCGTAGCGGGTTTCCTCCTTTTCCATGTCGGGCAGGCCGAACAGGGTCAGCGGGACGCCGGCGCCCGGCTCGTTTTCCCAATGGCCTTCCATGGCGGCGACCTTGGCGGGCTGGTGCTTGAGCGTGTTCAGTCCGTGGAAGTCGCCCACCACGGCCTGCAGCGGCGCGACCAGCAGCAGCATGCCCATGGCCATCGCGAACATCTTCTTCACCGCCGGGCTGCGGTCGCCGCGCAGCAGGTGCCAGGCGCCGGACGCGCCCACCATCAGCGCCGTGGCCAGGAAGGCGGCGATGCCCATGTGCGCCAGGCGGTAGGGGAAGGACGGATTGAAGATCACCGCCAGCCAGTCCGTGGGCACGACCTGGCCGTTGATGATCTCGTAGCCGGCCGGCGTCTGCATCCAGCTGTTGGACGCCAGGATCCAGGTGGCCGACACCAGCGTGCCCAGCGCCACCATCACCGTGGAAAAGAAATGCAGGCCGGGCCCGACGCGCGACCAGCCGAACAGCATCACGCCCAGGAAGCCCGCTTCCAGGAAGAAGGCGGTCAGCACCTCGTAGGCCAGCAGCGGGCCGGTGATGCTGCCGGCGAAGTCGGAGAAGAAGCTCCAGTTGGTGCCGAACTGATAGGCCATCACCAGGCCGGACACCACGCCCATGCCGAAGTTGACGGCGAAGATCTTGGTCCAGAAGTGATAGAGATCCCGGTACACCGTGGCGCGGGTGCGCAGCCACAGGCCCTCGAGCACCGCCAGATAGCTGGCCAGCCCGATGGTGATGGCAGGGAAGATGATGTGAAAGGAGATGGTGAAGCCGAACTGTATTCGGGCGAGCAATAGCGCGTCGCTGTCCATGACGGTCGTTCCTGGTGCGTGTTGAAGCTACGCCGTCAAAGTAGATCTCCCGGCTTGAACAGTACAGATTCAGAGAAAGCTAAAAAAAGCGTATCAGTTTGGTGGTGGGTATCGCGCGAGGCCCGGTTTCATAGGGGTAAAGGCCTGTTTTCCACAATCCGCATAGTGGGGACGAAGCGCAGGAAAAACGGCGCAGCCGGTCCCGGGGGACCCACTGCGCCGCTGCATGCGTGGCGCCTGCGCCACTGCGCCGCTGTTCAGGCGCGCGCCGCCTCGTCGATCAGCGCGGCCACTTCGGCCGCGCGCGAGGCGAGCGAGGCGTGGCTGGCGTCCAGCGTGATGACTTTGCGCGCGTTCAGGCGGCCGGACATCCAGGCCTGGTTCTCGGGCGTGATCATGCGGTCCTGGCTGGAGATCTGGTACCAGCTGGGCTTGTCGCGCCAGGCCGGCCGGGTCACCGTGGTGCCGAAGGCCGAGGCCAGCGGGGCCTTCTGCGTCACGGCCATGACCAGCGCGTCTTCGGCGCTCAGGTCCTGGCAGAAGCTCTCGTGGAACTTGTCGGCGCGCAGCCACAGGTAGCCGTCGCTGTCGGGCGCCAGGTGGGGCGCGGCGGCGGGCAGGCGCTGCTGGGTCAGGCCGCCCGCGCTTTCGCCGGCGTCGGGCGCGAAGGCGGCGATGTAGACCAGACCCGTGACGTTGGGCTGGTTGCCGGCCTCGGTGATGACGGCGCCGCCGTAGGAATGGCCGGCCAGCAGCACCGGGCCGGGCTGCTGGGCGATCATCTTGCGCAGCCGTTCGGCGTCGTCCGCCAGCGAGGTCAGCGGCAGCTCGACGGCGTGCAGGCCGGCGTGGCCCAGGCGCGACAGTTCCAGGATCACCCGGCTCCAATGAGCGGCGCCGCCCCAGAAACCGTGGACCAGGATGATGGTGGGTTTGCTGCTCATCGGCAGTCTCCATGAGTGAGTCGGAGTCCGATCATGCCGCACGCCGTGCGCGGTTTCCACCGCGTTGGTCGCGGTATTTACCTATGCATACACATGCGCAGCCGCCGTCAGCCCGGGGCGCGGCGGGCCGCCGGCGCGGGCGCCATGCGCTGGGCGCGCTGGCTCAGCCAGACGCTGGCCACCACCACCGCCATGCCGGCCAATTGGGCCGCGCTCAGGCCCTGGCCCAGCACGCTCCAGCCCAGCAGCACGGCCGTCACCGGACTGAGAAAGCCCAGCGAGGACACGGCGGCCGGCTCCAGCCGCGCCACGCCTCGGAACCACAGCACATAGGTGAGCGCGGCGCCGATCAGCCCCAGGTAGGCGATGCCGGCCACGTTCAGCAGGCTGAACGCGGGCAGCGCGGGCTCGGCCAGCAAGGCGACCGGCGCCAGCAGGATGCCGCCGGCCGTCAATTGCCAGGACGTGAAGGTCAGCGCCGACACGGGCGGCTGCCAGCGGCGGCTGAGCACCGTGCCCAGCGCCATGGACGCGGCGCTGGCCAGGCCGGCGGCCACGCCGACCGGGTCCAGCGCCGCCTTGGGCGTGAGCACCAGCAGCGCCACGCCGCCCAGGCCGGCGGCCGCGGCCAGCACCGCCAGGCCGCGCACCGGCGCGCCCAGCAGCAGCCGCGCCAGCGCGATCACCAGCAGCGGCTGGATCGCGCCCAGCGTCGCCGCCACGCCGCCGGGCAGGCGGTAGGCGGCCACGAACAGCATGGCCCAGAACACCGAGAAATTCAGCGCGCCCAGCAGGAACACGCGCGGCCACCAGACGCCCTGCGGCAGCTGGCGCACGAACAGCAGCAACAGCAGGCCGGCGGGCAGCGCGCGCAGCATGGCCACGGTCAGGGGAATGCCGGGCGGCAACATCAGCGTGGTCACCACGTAGGTGCTGCCCCAGATGGCCGGCGCGGCGGCGGTGAGCAGGAGGTCGGAACTGCGATTCGTGGTCATGTCCTGGCAGCGGCCTGGGCCGGTGTCCGTTGAGGGTTTCGGGGAGATCCAGGACCGTGCATGCGGCGCCTTGGCGTCATGACCGGAAGGCTAATTGAATTCCTGCTTCGTGATAATGGCCATTATGATCGCGATATCGTTCACCAAAGGTAAATAATCCGTGGGCCATCTGACCGCGCTGCGGGTTTTCCGGCAAGTGGTGGAGCAGGGCGGCTTCGCCGCCGCGTCGCGGCAGCTCGGCCTGTCGCCCGCCGCCGTCAGCAAGAACATCGCCGAACTCGAGGCCCACGTCGCGGCGCGCCTGCTGAACCGCACCACGCGGCGCATGAGCCTGACCGAGGCGGGCACGCGCTACTACGAGCAGGTCGCGCGCATCCTGGACGAGCTGCGCGAGGCCGAGCAGTCGCTCGGGCCGCTGCAATCCGCGCCCACGGGCACGCTGCGCGTCAGCGCGCCCATGTCCTTCACGCTGACGCGCCTGTCGGCCGCGATTCCCGCCTTCCTGGCGCGCCATCCGGACCTGTCGCTGGACCTGAACCTGGAGGACCGGCGCGTGGACATCGTCAAGGAAGGCTACGACCTGGCGATACGCGGCACGGACCGGCTGGAGGATTCCAGCCTGGTGGCGCGCCGGCTGATGACCCTGGAGCACGTGCTGTGCGCCGCGCCGGCCTATCTGGCGCGTCATGGCGAACCGGCGTCGCCGGCCGACCTGCGCGGCCATGAGTGCGTGCAGTTCACGCTGTCCGGGCATGCCGACGAATGGACCTTCCAGCGCACGGGGCAGACCCAGCGCGTGCCGGTGCGGGGGCGCTACAAGGTCGGCTCCAGCCTGGCGGTGCGCGATGCCCTGCGCGCCGGCTTCGGCCTGAGCCTGGTGCCGCGCGTGTATGTGCAGGACGATCTGGCGAGCGGCGCGTTGCGCGCCGTGCTGGACGACTGGCGGCCGGTGCAGACCGACATCTACGTGGTGTATCCGTCGCGCCGCCACATGGTGGCCAAGGTGCGCGCCTTCATCGATTTCCTGGTCGAGGAACTGGGCCCGCCCGGGCCCTGAGGCGCGGGCGGGCAGGCGGCGCTCAATACATGTGCTGACCGCCGTTCATGGCGATGTTGCTGCCCGTCATGAACGCGGCCGCGTCGCTGCAGACGAAGGCCACCAGCGCCGCCACCTCGTCCGGCTCGCCCAGCCGGCCCAGCGGGATCTGCGGCAGGATCTTCTCCTTCAGCACCTCTTCCGGCACGGCCTTGACCATGCTGGTGGCCAGGTAGCCGGGCGAGATGGTGTTCACCGTCACGCCCTTCCTGGCCAGCTCCAGCGCCAGCGACTTGGTGAAGCCGTGGATGCCGGCCTTGGACGCCGCGTAGTTGGCCTGGCCGAACGCGCCCTTGCTGCCGTTGACCGACGAGATGTTGACGATGCGTCCCCAGCCCCTGTCCGCCATGGCCCCGCACAGCGGCTGGGTCATGTTGAACATCGAGTCCAGGTTGCTGCGCATCACCTCGTTCCAGTTGTCGTAGCTCATCTTGCGCAGGCTGGCGTCGCGCGTGATGCCGGCGTTGTTGACCAGGATGTCGACCTGCCGTCCGTCCTGCTCCAGCTGGCGGACCAGCGCCTGGCACGCTGCGTTGTCGGCCACGTCGACCTGATACAGCGTGAAGTCGCGGCCCAGCCCGGCCTGCTCGTCCTGCCAGGCGCGGGCGGCGGCCGCGCTGCTGTGATACGTCACCAGGACCTGGTGGCCGGCATCATGCAGCGCGATGGCGATGGCGCGGCCCAGGCAGCCTGTGCCGCCGGTCACCAGCGCGGTGCGTGCTTGGCGGGAAGCGTCATTGGCCATGGCGGGCTCCCGCCTGCGTGGCTTCGCGCATGGCGGCGCAGGCGCTGGCGACCTGGTCGGACATGTTGGACCAGAACTGCGTCACGGGCGTGGCGGCCAGGCCGGTGGCGGCGCCGGCGGCGTCATGCAGCCAACCGCTCATGGCCTCGCTCCAGCCGGCCGCCAGCGCGGCCTGTTCCTCGAGCGCGGCGTGGGTGAGGGCCTGGCTGGCTTCCAGCTGGGCCTGCCATTGCTTGCGGGTGACCTCGCCCAGCGCCGGCGCGATTTCCTGCCAGTTGCCGGAGGCCTTGAGCGGGGCCAGGGTGGACAGGTACTCGGAGGCGGTGCCGCCGTACAGGCGTTGTCCCAGCGCCAGCCAGCGCTGCTGGCTTTGCTGGGCCAGCAGGGCGAGCCGTTGGCAGCACGCGGCGTTGGCGCCGAACAGACCCTGGGGCGTGGAGGCTGTAGTCTTCTTCATCATCCGTCCTTTTAAAGTGTCGTGGTAAGGGGCAACGAATACTTGGCCTCAAGCCATCTGGCTGAGGGTCTTGCGAAAGCGGGCCAGCGAAAACATGAACAGCGCGGTGCCGATCAGGGCCAGGGCGAGGAAGGGCTTCCAGACGACGTCGATTCCCGCGCCTCGGTAGAGAATGGCCTGGCCTAGCTCTACGAAATGCGTGGTGGGCGCGGCCAGCATGATGTCCTGCACGAACTGGGGCATGCTCTCGCGCGGCGTGGTGCCGCCCGACAGCATCTGCAAGGGCAGCAGCACCAGCACCAGCAACATGCCGAATTGCGGCATGCTGCGCGCCAGCGTGGCCATGAAGATGCCCATCGAGGTGGTGGCGAACAGGTGCAGGGCCGCGCCGGCCAGGAACAGGGCGACGGACCCTTCTATCGGCACTTGCAGCAGCCCGCGCACGATGAACGTCAACGATAGCGCGGCCGACGCCAGTACGACCAGCCCCATCGACCACACTTTGGCGACCATGATCTCCGTCGGTGTCACGGGCATGACAAGCAGGTGCTCGATGGTGCCGTGCTCGCGCTCGCGGATCAGCGCGGCGCCGGTCAGGATGATGGACAGCATGGTGACGTTGTTGATGATCTCCATCAGCGCGCCGAACCAGGCCTGGGTCAGGTTGGGATTGAAGCGCATGCGCACCGCCAGTCCCACCGGCGGTTCGGCGCTGGCGCGGTAGCGGCGCGCGAACTCGTTGATCTCGTCGGCGACGATCTGCTGGATGTAGTTGCTGCCGGTGAAGGCCTGGCTCATGCGGGTGGCGTCCACATTGAGCTGGATCTGCGCCGGCCGGCCGGCCAGCACGTCGCGCTGGAAGTCGGGCGGGATGTTCAGCGCGAAGGTGTAGCGGCCGGCGTCCATGCCGGCGTCGGCCTGCGCCGGCGTCACCATCGCCGGGCGCGTGAAGTGCGGCGGGTAGAAGGCCGAGACGATGCGCGCCGACAGCGGTGAACCGTCCTCGTCGACCACGGCGATGGCGGCGTTGTGCAGCGATTCGGGCACGGCCGTGGCGGCCGTGTAGATCATCAGCGTGAACGACACCGTGATCAGGATCAGCATCATCGGGTCGCGCGCCAGGCTCCACAGTTCCTTCACGCCCAGCCGCCAGATATTGGACCAGTGCCGCATCTCAGCGCTCCTGTTTGCGCAGCAGCAGCGCCGACGCGCCCAGCGCCACCGGTATGGCCGCCAGCAGCGGCCAGAACGAGGACTGCAGGCTGGACAGGTCCAGCGCCTTGCTGAAGACGCCTCGGCTGATGGTGAGCATGTGCGTGGCCGGGTAGACCTGGCCGATCAGCTTGCCCATGCCTTCCAGCGAGGCGACCGGCGTGAGCAGGCCGGCGAACTGCACCGCCGGCACCAGCGTGCCGATCATGGTGAAGAACAGCGCCGCGATCTGGCTGCGCGTGAAGGTCGAGGCCAGCAGGCCGATGGCGGTGGCCACCACGTTGTAGATCAGCGCCGCCAGCAGCAGCGTGGCGAAGCTGCCCGTGACCGGCACGCCGAACACCGTCACCGCCAGCAGCGCCATCAGCAGGAAGTTCAGCATGGCCAGCGCCACATAGGGCGCCTGCTTGCCCAGCAGGAATTCCAGCCGCGTGACCGGCGTGACGTACAGGTTGATGATGGAACCCAGTTCTTTCTCCCGCACCACCGCCAGCGCGGTCAGCATGGCGGGCATCATGAGCAGCAGCAGCGGAATCACGGCCGGCACCATCGCCGGCAGGCTGCGCACGTCGGGGTTGTAGCGAAAGCGCGTCTCCACGCCGACGGCGGCCGCGGTGGAGACGCCCAGGCGCTCGCGCGCCTGCTGCGCCAGCCAGCCCTGGTGCATGCCCAGCACGTAGCCACGGATGGTCTCGGCGCGCTGCGGCATGGCGCCGTCGATCCACACGCCGATCTGCGCAGGCTTGCCGCGCTGCACGTCGCGGGCGAAGCCCTGCGGGATCTCGATGGCCAGCGACAGTTCGCCGCTGCGCATGCGCGCGTCCATGTCCCGGTAGTCCGTCACGGGAGCATGCTCGATGAAGTAGCGCGAGCCGGACAGGTTCAGCGCGTAGTTCTGGCTCAGCCCGGTCTGGTCGCGGTCCATCACCGCGTAGCGCAGGTCTTCCACGTCCAGGCTGATGCCGAAGCCGATGACGAACATCAGCAGCAGCGAGCCGGCCAGCGCCAGCGTGGCGCGCACCGGGTCGCGCCGCAGTTCCAGCGCCTCGCGCCACATATAGCTCAGCATGCGCTGCGGACTGAAGCGGCGGTGGGCGACGGGAGCGGCGGGTTGGGCAGCGTCCTCGATGGCCGGCGCGTCCGCCTTGGCGCCAGCGCCGGCGTCGATCAGGTAGGCGATGAAGGCCTCTTCCAGCGTGGCCGCGCCGCGCTCGCGCGTGATCTCGGCGGGCGAGGCGCTGACCAGCACGCGGCCCGCGTGCATCAGCGACATGCGGTCGCAGCGCTCGGCCTCGTTCATGAAGTGCGTGGAGATGAAGATCGTGACCTGGTCCTGCCGCGCCAGCGCGATCAGCAGGCGCCAGAAGTTGTCGCGCGCCACCGGGTCCACGCCCGAGGTCGGCTCGTCCAGGATCAGCAGCTCGGGCTTGTGCACCATGGCCACGGCCAGCGACAGGCGCTGGCGCACGCCCATGGGCAGGTTCTCGGGCAGCGAGCCGCGCACCGCGTCCAGGCTGAAGCGCGCGGCCATCTCGTCCACGCGCGCGGGGATCTCGGCCTCGGGCACGTGGAACAGCCGGGCGTGCAGCACCAGGTTCTGTTCCACCGTCAGCTCGCCGTACAGCGAGAAGGCCTGCGACATGTAGCCGACGCGGCGGCGCGTGTCGATGTTCCTCGGGTCGACCTCCTGGCCGAACAGCCAGGCGCGGCCCTCGCTGGCCGGCAGCAGGCCGGTCAGCATCTTCATGGTGGTGGACTTGCCGCAGCCGTTCGAGCCCAGGAAGCCGAAGATCTCGCCCTTGCGGATGCGGAAGTTGACGTGGTCCACGGCCACGAAGTCGCCGAAGCGCATGGTCAGGTCGCGCGCCTCGATGGCGATCTCGGCGTCCTCGTCCAGCGCCAGCGGCACGATGCGCACCGGCTCGTGGCCGCGGCGCTTTTCCTCGGGCAAGAGCGCGATGAAGGCCTCTTCCAGTGACGCCGCGTGGCCGCGCGCCTGCAGCCCCGCCGGCGTGTCCTGCGCCAGCACGCGGCCGTCGTCCAGCGCGATCAGCCAGTCGAAGCGCCGCGCCTCGTCCATGTAGGCCGTGGCCACGATCACGCTCATGGCGGGGCGCTCGGCGCGGATGGCGTTGATCAGGTCCCAGAACTGCGCGCGCGCCAGCGGGTCCACGCCGGTGGTCGGTTCGTCCAGGATCAGCAGGTCCGGGTCGTGGATCAGCGCGCAGCACAGTCCCAGCTTCTGCTTCATGCCGCCGGACAACTTGCCGGCTGGGCGCGACAGGAAGGCCGCCATGCCGGTGCTGCGCGTCAGGCTGTCGATGCGGCGGCGCCGCTCGGCCGCGTCATGGCCGAACAGGCGGCCGAAGAATTGCAGGTTCTCTTCCACCGACAGGGTCGGATAGAGGTTCTTGCCCAGGCCTTGCGGCATATAGGCGATGCGCGGGCAGACGGCGTCGCGGTGGCGGCGGTCGGCCATGTCGCCGCCCAGCACCGTCACGCACCCGTCCTGCGCGGCGCGCGCGCCGGCCACCAGCGACAGCAGGCTGGACTTGCCCACTCCGTCCGGGCCAATCAGGCCCACCATGCGGCCCGCCGGCACGTCCAGCGTCACGTCGTCCAGCGCCAGCACCTCGCCGTAGCGCAGGCTGACGCCGGCCAGCGACGCGACGGGCGGCGCGGCGGAGGGGACGCCGGGTTGCGTGGCCATCAGGGCACCCGGACTTCAAGTTGAGCCGGCCACTGCGCGCCGGCATCCAGCTTGATCCAGGCCACGCCGGGCAGGCCGGTCTTGACCTGCTGCAGGTGCTTTTGCAGCAGATCGGGACTGATCTGGGCCTTCACGCGGAACATCAGCTTCTGCCGCTCGCTGGCGGTTTCCACCGTCTTGGGCGTGAACTGGGCGGTGCTGGCGACGAAGGATACGGCGGCCGGGATCACGTATTGCGGCGCGGCGTCCAGGATGATGCGCACGTCCTGGCCCAGCGCCACGCGGCCGGCGGCCTGCTCGGGCAGGAAGAAGGTCATGTAGACGTCGGCCAGGTCGACCATGTTGAGCACCTTGCCGCCCGCGCCCAGCACTTCGCCCGGCTGCGCCACGCGGTACTGCACGCGGCCGGCGCGCGGCGCGCGCAGCTCGCTGTCGGCCAGGTCGGCATCGATGCGCGCGACCGTGGCCCGTGCCGCTTCGACCGTTGATTGCGCGCCCACCTGGGCGGCGCGCGCGGCCTCGATGGCGGCGGCGGCGGCCGTCACCTGGGCGCGCGCGGCATGCACGGCGGCCTGGACGCTGCGCACGCGGGCGCGGTCGTCGTCCAGTTCCTGGATCGACGAGGCGCCTTCGCGCGACAGGGTCTCGGAGCGCGCCAGGCGCCGGCGCGCGGCGTCCAGCTCGCTCTCGCGCTGCGCCACCACGGCCTGCGCCGCCAGCTTGTCGCTTTCGCGCTGCGCGGTCTGGGCGGCGGCGCTGGCCACGCCGTTGACCGCGCGCTGCTGCTGGGCCACGGCCTCGGCGCGCTGGGCCTGCAGCGTGTCGACCTGCATGCGCGCCAGCGGCTGGCCGGCGGCGACGAAGTCGCCTTCCTTGACCAGCACGTCCTGCACGCGGCCGGGCAGTTTGGCGGCGACATCGATCTCGGTGGCTTCGATGCGGCCGTTGCCGCTGACGAAGCCTGCGCCGGGGCCGTGGTCGCCCAGCAGGCGCCAGCCCAGGTAGCCGGCGCCGGCCACGGCCACGACGAGCAGGGCGGGAAGCAGTTTCTTGGCGGGTATGCGCATGGGAGGGGATCCTTCGGGTTTATTGGCCGCGAACCGGCGCGGACGGGGCGGCATCGGCGGATGTGGCGGGGGTTTTTTGCGGGCTGGGGGGGGGCGTGCCGCCCCCCCGCCCGGCGGACAGGCCCCGTCTCTTTTAAACAACTCCCGGGCCCCCAGACGCCACAAGGGAACTCGTATTGCGTCTTTTTCTTTTAAAAAAAAAAAAAAAAAATCTTATATTTTCTTTTTTTTTGTTTTTGTATTGTATT
>NZ_JCBANG010000025.1:0-71309 GCF_059760905.1 Achromobacter sp. 1011811831 | reverse complement strand
CGCCGCGCGCGGCCCGGTCGCAATGAGCGCGCGCGGCCTGCGGTTGATGGCGCCGGGCCGTCCCGCTCCGGTGCTCGACGGCGCGGCGCTGTCGCTGGCGCCCGGCGAACACGTCGCGCTGATGGGGCCGAGCGGCATCGGCAAGTCCTCGCTGATCGAGGCGATCGCGCGCCTGCGGCCCTGCGAGGGCGAGATCCTGATCGACGGCCGGCCGCTGGCGGATTGGGACGAGGCCGCGTTGCGCGGCCGGATCGCGCTGATCGGCCAGAAGCCGCAGCTGATGGCCGGCACCATCGCCCAGAACATCCGCCTGGGCTGTCCGCAGGCCTCGGACGAGGCGCTGCGCGAGGCCGCAAGGCGCGCGCGAGTCCTGGAATTCACCGAGCGTCAGCCGCTGGGCCTGGATACCGTGCTGGGCGGACGCGGGCAGGGCCTGTCCGGCGGCCAGGCGCAGCGCGTGGCGCTGGCGCGGCTGTTCCTGCGCGATCCCGGACTGATCCTGCTGGACGAGCCCACGGCGCACCTGGATGAAGACACGCAGGCCCGCGTGCTGGACGAAATCCTGGCATTCGCGGCGGGCCGGACGCTGCTCATCGCCACGCACTCGCCGCGGGTGGCAGCCCGTTTCGGGCGCACGCTGCGGCTGGCGGGCGGCAAACTGGAACAAGCATGATGCGCATCGCCATCGCCATCGCTATCGCCATCGTCATCGCCGCGCCTGGCGGGTTTGCGGGATCCGGAGCGGCCCATCCATGAAACACCTGTTGTTGCTGCTGCCGCTGTACGCGCGCCGCAAGGGCGGACTGCTGCTCGCGCTGTTCTGCGCGCTGGCCACCGTGGCCGCGGGCGTGGGGCTGTTGGGCGTGTCGGGCTGGTTCCTGACCGGCGCCGCGCTGGCTGGCGCGGGCGCGGCGTTCAACCTGTTCGCGCCGTCGGCGCTGGTGCGCGGCCTGTCGTTCCTGCGCATCGTGTCGCGCTATGCCGACCGTCTGGCGGGGCACTCGGCCACGCTGCGCCTGCTGGCCGATCTGCGCACGCTGGTGTTCCGCGCGCTGATCCGCCTGACGCCGCGCCAGCTGGCGCGCTATCGCGGCGGCGATCTGGTGGCGCGCATGACCGGCGACGTCGACGCGCTGGATACCGTGTTCCTGTTCGTGCTGGCGCCGCTGGCCACGGCGCTGCTGGCCGGCGCCATCATGACGGCGGTGCTGGGCTACTGGATACCGGCAGCCGCGCTGGTGTTCGCGCTGGCGCTGCTGGTGGCCTGCGTGCTTGCGCCCTGGGGCCTGCAGCGCGCCGCGCGCGGGCCCGGCGCCGCCGCGCAGGAAAGCGCGGCCGGCCTGCGCGCCGCTGTGCTGGACGCGGTGGACGGCCACGCCGACATGGTGGCGCTGCATGCGCAGGCGCAGACCCGCGCGCATTTCGAGCGCCTGTGCGGGCAGAACGCGCAGGCGCGCCAGGCCCAGGCCTGCGTCGCGGCGCGCGGACTCTGGTTCCTGCAGGCCGCCGCCGGCGCGGCCGTGCTGGGCGTGTTGTGGTTCG
Organism: Achromobacter sp. 1011811831; assembly: GCF_059760905.1. Classification (NCBI taxonomy): domain Bacteria; kingdom Pseudomonadati; phylum Pseudomonadota; class Betaproteobacteria; order Burkholderiales; family Alcaligenaceae; genus Achromobacter; species Achromobacter sp. 1011811831. The sequence goes on along the minus strand of NZ_JCBANG010000025.1, from coordinate 69,767 downwards.
GGCTGGGCGAGCACGAGGGCGGCGGCCTGTCCGGACCCTTGCTGGCGGGTCTGCTGCTGGCGGTCATGGGCATATTCGAAGTGGCCGCGCCCATCATGCGCGGCGCGTCGCGCCTGGGTTCGGCGGTGTCCGCGGCGCAGCGCATCCGCGAGGTGGCGCAATGCGAGCCGGACATGCGCGATGCCGACGCGCCGGCCGCGCTGCCGGCGGATGGCGCGCTGGAACTGGACGGCTTGCGCTTCGCCTATTCCGACGGCGTCCCGGTGCTGGACGGCGTCAGCCTGCGCGTCGCGCCGGGCGAGCGCGTGGCGATCCAGGGCGAGAGCGGCGCGGGCAAGTCCACGCTGCTGCATCTGATCCTGCGGTTGGAAGATCCGCAGGCTGGCCAGGTGCGCTATGGCGGACGCGACGCGCGCGATTGCGCGCAGGCCGACTGGCACCGGCGCATCGCGTTGCTGTCGCAGGATGCGCCGGTGTTCCTGGGCACGCTGCGCACCAATCTGCTGATCGGCGATCCCTCGGCGGACGAAGCCGCGCTGTGGCGCGCGCTGGATGCCGCGCGCCTGGGCGATTTCGTGCGCGGACTGCCCGACGGGCTGGATGCGTGGGCGGGCGAGACCGGCTCGCTGCTGTCGGCTGGCCAGGCGCGGCGGCTGTGCCTGGCGCGGGCCCTGCTGTCGCCGGCCAGGGTGCTGGTGCTGGACGAGCCCACCGCCGGCCTGGACGCGGCGGCCGAGGCCGATTTCCTGCGCGATCTGGGGCGGGCGGCGCAGGGGCGCGCCGTGGTGCTGGCCACGCATGCGCGTCTGCCGGCGGGCGCGGTGGACCGGCGCTGCGTGCTGCGCGGGGGACAGTTGCATGACGTGTCATCGCCCGAGGCTGTCCTGGCTTAAGCGCGGCGGCGGGGTTATAGTGCGCCTTGCTTCAATTCTTCAGGGCCGTCTTTCATGCAGAACGAATACGCCGAGTTCATCCGGCGCACCATCCGCAGCGTTCCAGACTGGCCCCAGCCCGGTGTCACGTTCCGTGACATCACGCCGGTGCTGCAGGACCCGCGGGCGTTCCGCGTCCTGATCGACCTGTTCGTCTACCGTTACATGCGTCAGCGCCTGGACCTGGTCGCGGGCGTGGATGCGCGCGGCTTCATCGTGGGCAGCGTGCTGGCCTATGAGCTGAACCTGGGTTTCGTGCCCGTGCGCAAGAAGGGCAAGCTGCCCTACCGCACGGTGGCCGAGGAATATTCGCTGGAATACGGCAACGCCGCCGTCGAGATGCACACCGACGCGGTGCGCACCGGCCAGCGCGTGCTGTTGGTGGACGACCTGATCGCCACGGGCGGCACCATGCTGGCGGCCATCAAGCTGCTGCAGCGCCTGGGCGCCAACGTGGTCGAAGCCGCCGCCATCATCGACCTGCCCGACCTGGGCGGCTCCGCCAAGATCGCCGCCACCGGCACGCCGCTGTACACGGTCTGTCAGTACCAGAACGACACCACCGCCTGACGCGCGGCGCTTCGCGGGGGCTTAGCCCTCATTCAGACGCGGCTGGATGAAATCCAGGAACGCCTTGGTCTTGGCCGGCAGCATCCGCGAGGGCAGCAGCGCGAACAGCGGCAGCGGCGTCAGGCTCCATTCGGGCAGCACGCGCACCAGGCCGGACTGCTTGATGGCGCGCTCCATCGCATCGAACACCAGCAGCGGCGTGATGCCCAGTCCCTGGCTGGCCAGCCGGCCCAGCATGCCCACGTTATTCGCGGCAAGCCGGCCCGATACCTGCACGCGTTCCACCTTGTCGCCCGAATGGAGCATCCAGAAGGATGATTCGTCGCGCATGGTGGGCCGCAGGCACTCGTGATGGCTCAGATCCCCGGGCACGCGCGGCTCGCCGTGGCGCGCCAGGTATTCGGGCGAGGCGTACAGCTGGTGCGCCATGAGCACGATCTTGCGCGAGATCAGGCTGGAATCGGGCTGCTGCCCGAAGCGCAGGATCAGGTCGAACGGGTTGCTGATCGGATCGACCGAGCGCATGCCCAGGTCGAAATCGCATTCGATATCGGGATGCTGTTCGCGGAATTCGCGGATCACCGAAGGCAGGAACAGTTGCGCCAGGCTGGTCGGCAGCGAGATGCGCAGCCGGCCCTTGGGTTGCACCGCCATGTCCAGCAGCTGGTCGTGGGCGACGCGGGCTTCCTCGACGATATGGCGGCAGCGCTCGAAATAGATGGCGCCGGCCTCGGTCAGGTCGATCTTGCGCGTGCTGCGGTTGAGCAGCCGCATGCCGACGCTGCGCTCCAGTTCGCTGACGCGGCGCGACAGCGTGGACGTGGGGATGTTCAGGGCTTCGGCCGCATGACTGAAATTCTTGCGCTTGGCGACTTCGACGAACAGGGCGATGTCGTTAAGCTGTATGTCCATAAGGGCCTCGGTACTCAAAATTCCATGTCTGGCAGATTCCAATCATAAATGGAATTATTTTTGCGCCAGTGGAAATGTCTATTCCTCCATCCCGAACAAGCCGCGCCAGTCGTGGCGTCAGGGTCCAGCGAGCCGCAGCTGGCGTTTTGCTGAATGCCCGCAGAGCTTGCGCTCATTGGGGCCAGGGCGGGAGTGCGCAGGAAGTGAGCAGGAAATCGGCAAGAATCGCGCCGCGACATGCGGGGATCTTTCCACTCCTGCAAATATGTTCCCCAAATTAAGGGTTTTTACTAGGTCGATAAGGCCAGATACTTCGTTCCGTCAACACGCCGTCACATTGCGCCCGCCGTCCTGGCGGGCGCTGTCGTGCCAGGTATAGGATGGAGTCATCACAATGAAAGCCCTAGCGACCGCACTCATGGTTACCGCAACCCTGGCGGGCATGTCCGCCGCCCACGCCGATGGCAAGACCCGCGAACAGGTCCAGCAGGAACTGCAGGCCGCCAAGGCCGCCGGCCAGGTCACCTTCGGCGAGCTGGACTATCCGCCCGCCACCGCCGCCAGCACGGGCATGTCGCGCGAGCAGGTCGGCGCCGAACTGCAAAGCGCCAAGATCGCCGGCCAGGTGACCAGCGCCGAACTGGACTATCCGCCCAGGAGCGCCGCGCCCGAAACCGCCGGCAAGACGCGCGAGCAGGTCCGCGCCGAGCTGGCCCAGGCCAAGGCGCGCGGCGAATACACCTTCGGCGAACTCGACTACCCGCCCAAGGGCCGCTGAGCATTTCGCGGCCGGCCGATGGCGCTGGCGCGCTGTGGCTTTTTTGCCGCGGCATTGTCCGCGCAGCGCGACAGGATTTGACGATCCTCAAACCGGAAAATGATCGGGGATGAGCGAGGGAAATGCGATTGCGAGCAAGGATTCGCATTTCATTTCAAGGCGTTAGGACCTGGTTTCAAGCATGGCGGAATGCGCGTCGAACGCGATTATCCCAGCCATGGAAAGTAGTTCTTCGAATTCCCGCTTACTCCCGGCGGTCCCAGGCGAGACACTAGTTTCAGTGCATGCATCGCGGTCTTACAGGCCGCGGCTTGCGGGCATCCGCCACGCGGCGGCACGCCCGCGCATTGCCATCCATCTTGCCATTTAGAGGACTGTTATGAAGAAGACGCTATTGGCCGTCGCGTTGCTCGCGGGCTTTGCGAGCGCGGCGCAAGCTGCCGATTCGGTGACGTTGTACGGTTTGATCGACGCCGGTATCGGTTACGAAAAGGTGAAGTTCAACGGCAACTCGCAAAGCCGTGTCGGCGCCGTGCAAGGCGTGAGCAGCGGTTCGCGCTTCGGCCTGCGTGGTTCGGAAGACCTGGGCGACGGCCTGCGCGCCGTGTTCAACCTGGAGGCCGGCTTCGGTCCCCTGAACGGCAACTCGCTGCAAAGCGGCCGCCTCTGGGGCCGCCAGGCCACCGTGGGCCTGGACAGCGACTCGTGGGGCCGCCTGGAATTCGGTCGCCAGACCAACCTGGCGTCGAAGTACTTCGGTTCGATCGACCCGTTCGCCATCAGCTACAACACCGCCAACATGGGTACCGTGTTCAGCAGCGCCAATACGATGCGCCTGGACAACATGGTGCTGTACCAAACTCCCAGCTTCGGCGGCTTCAAGGCCGGCCTGGGCTACTCGTTCAGCGCTGATGATGCCGTGTCGGACGAGAAGCAGCGCGGCTTCGAGACCAACAACAACAACCGCGTCCTGACCGCCGGCGTGCAGTACGTCAACGGTCCGCTGAACCTGGCCGCGGCCTACGACCGCTTCAATCCGTCCAAGGACGTCAAGGGCGGCAGCCAGGAAGACACGACGATCCAGTCGTACATCCTGGGCGGCACCTATGACTTCGAAGTGGTGAAGATCGCCGCCGCCTTCGGCCAGACCCGCAACGGCTGGTTCGTTGGCCAGAACATGGGCACCACGCCCGACGGCATGCAGAAGCTGGGCACGTTCAAGCTGGCCGACGGCTTCCGCGCCAATTCGTACATGGTGGGCTTCACCGTGCCGCTGGGCAGCAGCTCGATCTTCGGTTCCTGGCAGCGCGCCGATCCGAAGAACGACAAGCTGACCAAGGACGATGCCAAGTTCAACGTCTACAGCCTGGGCTACACCTACGACCTGAGCAAGCGCACCAACCTGTACGCGTACGCCTCCTACGGCGACAACTACGCGTTCCAGCGCGATGCGACGGACACGGCGTTCGCCGTGGGCCTGCGTCACCGGTTCTAAGCGACAGCGCGCCCGGCCAGACCTTGCTGAATGCGCGGCCCATCTCCGTGAGCCGCCGAGTGACAGCGAACCCCCCCTCCGGTTGAGGCCGGGCGCGACTTGAGCTGAGAAGGGAAGGGCCTCCATCTGGAGGCCCTCTCGCTTTTGGGCTTGCCGTTATCCGCGCGCCGGCATGGCGGCCCGGCTTGCGGCGGCGCGCGCGGCTACAGGAACAGCTTGTAGGCCGGGTTGTCGGTCTCGTTCCAGTGCGGATAGCCCAGTTCGGCCACGAAGGCGCGGAACTGCTTCTTGTCGGCCGCCGGCACCTGGATGCCGATCAGGATGCGGCCGTAGTCGGCGCCCTGGTTGCGGTAATGGAACAGGCTGATGTTCCAGTCCGGATTCATCGCGTTCAGGAAACGCATCAGCGCGCCCGGACGCTCCGGGAATTCGAAGCGGTACAGCAGCTCGTCGCGCGCCTGCGCGGAACGCCCGCCGACCATGTGGCGCAAGTGGGTCTTGGCCATTTCGTCATGGGTCAGGTCGAGCGTGTCGAAACCGTGGCGGCGGAAATTGGCGGCGATCTTGTCGGGCTCGGCCGGCGAGGACACCTGGATGCCGACGAACACATGGGCGCGGTCGGAATCCGAGATGCGGTAGTTGAACTCGGTGACGCTGCGCTCGCCGACCAGCTCGCAGAAGCGGCGGAAGCTGCCGCGCTGCTCGGGCATGGTGACGGCGAAGATGGCTTCGCGCATCTCGCCCACCTCGGCGCGCTCGGACACGAAGCGCAGCCGGTCGAAATTCATGTTGGCGCCGCAGGCGATGGCCACCAGCGTCTTGCCCTTCAGGTGATGCTCGGCCGCGTACTGCTTGGCGGCGGCGACGGCCATGGCGCCGGCCGGCTCCAGCACGCTGCGCGTGTCCTGGAACACGTCCTTGATGGCGGCGCAGATCGCGTCGGTGTTCACCACCACGAAGTCGTCGACGTACTGGCGCGTGAGCTTGAAGGTTTCGGCGCCCACCATCTTCACCGCGGTGCCGTCCGAGAACAGACCCACGTCGTTCAGCTGCACGCGCCGGCCCGCGCGCACGCTGCGCAGCATGGCGTCGGAGTCCTCGGTCTGCACGCCGATGATCTTGATCTCGGGGCGCAGCTGCTTGATGTAGGCGGCCACGCCCGAGATCAGCCCGCCGCCGCCGATGGCCACGAAGATGGCGTCGATCGGACCGGGATGCTGGCGCAGGATCTCCATGCCCACCGTGCCCTGGCCGGCGATCACGTCGGGATCGTCGAACGGATGCACGAAGGTCAGCTTTTCCTTCTTTTCCAGCACCTGCGCGTGGGCGTAGGCGTCGGAGAAGCTCTCGCCGGCCAGCACCACCTCGCCGCCCAGTCGGCGCACCGCGTCCACCTTCACCTGCGGGCTGGTGGTGGGCATGACGATGACCGCGCGACAGCCCAGCCGCGCGGCCGCCAGCGCCACGCCTTGCGCGTGGTTGCCGGCCGAGGCCGCGATCACGCCGCGGTTGCGCGCGGCCGGCGGCAGGTTGGCCATCTTGTTGTAGGCCCCGCGCAGCTTGAAACTGAACACGGCCTGGGTGTCCTCGCGCTTGAGCAGCACCGTGTTGGACAGCCGCTGCGACAGCAGCGGGGCCGGCTCCAGCGGCGACTCGACGGCGACGTCGTAGACCTTGGAAGTCAGGATGCGTTTCAGGTAGTCGGTGGACATGAGGGCGCGCGGGCGGGGCGGAAAAGGGGGGAGGGGGTGGGGCAGATTACCATAGGGAAACCGGCCCGCAGCCAGGCCCGGCGCGGCTTGCGGGGCCGTGGCGCGAGGCGGCCGGCGGCCTGGGCGGCGCGGCGGGCCGGGCGCGGCTACACTCGCGCATCATGGAAGAAAGTCTGCTGTCCGCCATCCACTGGCTGCTCGCGGTGCTGGCCTTGCCGTCCGTCGGGCTGTCGGCCATTTTCACCGTCTCGCTGGTGTCCGCGACCCTGTTGCCGCTCGGTTCCGAACCGGCGGTGTTCGGCTATATCAAGCTGGCGCCGGACATGTTCTGGCCGGCCGTGCTGGTGGCGACGCTGGGCAATACCATCGGCGGCGCGATCAGCTATGCCATGGGGCTGGCCGCCGAACGCGCGGTGCAGCGCTGGAAGGAAAAGCACCCCCATCCGCACGAGTCCCATCCCGATGCCGGGCCGGACGGCCGCATGCGCGGCCGCTGGAACCAGCGGGCGCACGACTGGCTGCACCGCATGGGGCCGCCGGCGCTGCTGCTGTCCTGGCTGCCGGTCGTGGGCGACCCGCTGTGCGCCGTGGCGGGCTGGCTGCGGCTGTCGTTCTGGCCCTGCGTGGCCTACATGGCCATTGGCAAGTTCCTGCGCTACGTGACAGTGACGGCCGGCCTGTTGTGGTTCTTCCCGGGCCAGCTCTGACGCTTCGGATTTGTCCGAAAATAAAGGGACGCATCATGGGGCGCGCACGCATTGCGGGGCGCGCCGGCGGGATATTCGGGGCCGGGCCGCGCGATGGCATAAAATGATTTTTTAAGGGCCCACTCTTGCGCTTCCATGAACGCCCCACTCGCTAGCCACATCCTGACAGGGGCGTTGCCGCCCGCCGCACCCGCGCGCTTGCGCGAGATTCCCTACAACTACACCTCGTTTTCCGACCGGGAAATCGTGGGCCGGCTTTTGGGCGACGACGCCTGGAGCCTGCTCAGCGACCTGCGCGGCGAGCGCCGCACCGGCCGTTCCGCCCGCATGCTGTACGAAGTGCTGGGCGACATCTGGGTGGTGCGCCGCAATCCCTACCTGCAGGACGACCTGCTGGACAATCCCAAGCGCCGCAAGCAGCTGATCGACGCGCTGAACCATCGCGTGGGCGAGATCGACCGCCGCCGCGAGCCGGGCACGCCGGCCGAGGCCGGCCATGATCCGCAGCGCGACGAGAAGGTCGTGAGCCTGCTGGCGCGGGCGCGTTCCGCCATTGCCGCCTTCGAGGGCGAGTTCGACCAGACCGCCATGCTGCGCAAGCAGGCGCAGAAGACGCTGGGCCGCATCACCGCGCGCGACAACATCAAGTTCGACGGCCTGTCGCGCGTCTCGCACGTGACCGATGCCACCGACTGGCGCGTCGAATATCCGTTCGTGGTGCTGACGCCGGATTCGGAGGACGAGATCGCCGCGCTGGTCACTGCCTGTATCGAACTGGGCCTGACCATCGTGCCGCGCGGCGGCGGCACCGGCTATACCGGCGGCGCCATTCCGCTGACCTGGAAGTCGGCCGTCATCAACACCGAGAAATTCGACAAGCTGGGCAAGGTCGAGTCCTGTATCCTGCCCGGCCTGACCGAGCCCGTGGCGGTGATCCACGCCGGCGCCGGCGTGGTGACCAAGCGCGTGTCCGAGGCCGCCGAGGCCGCCGGCTTCGTGTTCGCGGTGGACCCGACCTCGGCCGAGGCGTCCTGCGTGGGCGGCAACATCGCCATGAACGCGGGCGGCAAGAAGGCCGTGCTGTGGGGCACCGCGCTGGACAACCTGGCCTGGTGGCGCATGGTCGATCCGGACGGCAACTGGCTCGAGGTCACGCGCCTGGCCCACAACATGGGCAAGATCCACGACGTGGACGTGGCGCGTTTCGAGCTCAAGTGGTTCGATGGTCGCGGCAAGCCCGGCGAACGCCTGCTCAAGACCGAGACGCTGGAGATCGCCGGCCGCGTGTTCCGCAAGGAAGGCCTGGGCAAGGACGTCACCGACAAGTTCCTGGCCGGCCTGCCTGGCGTGCAGAAGGAAGGCTGCGACGGCCTGATCACCTCGGCGCGCTGGGTGCTGCATCGCATGCCCAAGCACACCCGCACGGTCTGCATGGAGTTCTTCGGCCAGGCGCGCGACGCGATTCCGTCGATCGTCGAGGTCAAGGGCTACCTGGACGGCGAGGGCCGCGAGCGCGGCGCCATCCTGGCCGGCCTGGAGCACCTGGACGAGCGCTACCTGCGCGCGGTGGGCTACGCCACCAAGAGCAAGCGCGGCGTGCTGCCCAAGATGGTCCTGATCGGCGATATCGTCGGCGACGACGAGGACGCGGTGGCCGCGGCCGCCAGCGAAGTGGTGCGCCTGGCCAATACGCGCCACGGCGAAGGCTTCGTGGCCGTCAGCGCCGAGGCGCGCAAGAAATTCTGGCTCGACCGTTCGCGCACCGCCGCCATCGCGCGCCACACCAACGCCTTCAAGATCAATGAAGACGTGGTGATCCCGCTGCCGCGCATGGGCGAGTACACGGATCACATCGAGCGCATCAATATCGAGCTGTCCACCAGCAACAAGCTGCGGCTGCTGGCCGAGCTGGACGCCTACCTGGAAAGCCCGCTGCCGGTGGGCAAGGCCGAGGACGCGGCCGATGCCGAGATCACCCGCGCCGAGGTGCTGGCCGAGCGCACGCGCCAGGCGCAGGACCTGCTGGCCGGCGCGCGCCAGCGCTGGCAATGGCTGCTGGACAATCTGGACCTGCCGCTGATCCAGGCGCTGCCCGAACTGGGCCGGCTGGGCCTGGGCGCACTGCAAGGCGCGCTGTCGGATCGCCTGGCCGCGCAGCCCGCCGCGCGCGTCTTCGACGTGGTGCAGGACCGGACCATCCGCGTGTCCTGGAAGGTCGAAGTGCTGGCGGGCCTGCAGCGCCTGTTTTCCGGCGCGGCCGGCAAGCGCAGCCTGGATGAACTCGTCGCCATCCATGGCCGCGTGCTCAAGAGCCGCGTGTTCGTGGCCCTGCACATGCACGCCGGCGACGGCAACGTGCACACCAACATCCCGGTCAACTCCGACGACTACGGCATGCTGCGCGAAGCCCATGCGGCCGTCGAGCGCATCATGCAGATCGCGCGCGACCTGGACGGCGTGATCTCCGGCGAGCACGGCATCGGCCTGACCAAGTACGAATTCCTGACCGAGGCCGAGCTGGCCCCGTTCCAGGAGTACAAGCGCCGCGTCGACCCCAACGGCCACTTCAACGCCGGCAAGCTCATGCCCGGCGCCGACCTGCGCCATGCCTGGACGCCCAGCTTCAGCCTGATGGGACACGAGTCGCTCATCATGCAGCAGAGCGACATCGGCGCCATCTCCGAATCCATCAAGGACTGCCTGCGCTGCGGCAAGTGCAAGCCGGTCTGTTCGACCCACGTGCCGCGCGCGAACCTGCTGTACTCGCCGCGCAACAAGATCCTGGCGACCTCGCTGCTGGTCGAGGCCTTCCTGTACGAAGAGCAGACCCGTCGCGGCGTCAGCCTGAAGCACTGGGAAGAGTTCGAGGACGTGGCCGACCACTGCACGGTCTGCCACAAGTGCTACACGCCCTGTCCGGTGGACATCGACTTCGGCGACGTGTCCATGAACATGCGCGCGCTGCTGCGCCGCATGGGCCGCAAGTCGTTCAACCCCGGCACGGCCAGCGCCATGTTCTTCCTGAACGCGAAGGATCCGGCCACCATCAACGCCACCCGCAAGGCCATGGTGGGCGTGGGCTACAAGATCCAGCGCGCCGCGCACGACCTGCTGTCGGGCCTGGCGCGCAAGCAGACCGCGCAGCCGCCCGCCACGGTGGGCAAGCCGGCGCTGCGCGAGCAGGTGATCCACTTCGTCAACAAGAAAATGCCGGGCGGGTTGCCGAAGCAGGCCGCGCGCAAGCTGCTGGACATCGAGGACGCCAACTACGTCCCGATCATCCGTGATCCCAAGTCGACCTCGGCCGACACCGAGGCGGTGTTCTACTTCCCCGGCTGCGGCTCCGAGCGCCTGTTCTCGCAGGTGGGCCTGGCCACCCAGGCCATGCTGTGGCACGCCGGCGTGCAGACCGTGCTGCCGCCGGGTTACCTGTGCTGCGGTTATCCCCAGCGCGGCAACGGCATGACCGACAAGGCCGAGCAGATCATCACCGACAACCGGGTGCTGTTCCACCGCGTGGCCAACACGCTGAACTACCTGGACATCAAGACCGTGGTGGTCAGCTGCGGCACCTGCTACGACCAGCTGTCGGGCTATGAGTTCGACAAGATCTTCCCGGGCTGCCGCCTGATCGACATCCACGAGTACCTGCTGGAAAAGGGCATCAAGCTCGACGGCGCCAAGGGCGTGCGCTACATGTATCACGATCCCTGCCACACGCCCATGAAGCTGCAGGATCCGATGAAGACCGTGCGTTCGCTGGTGGGCGACGGCGCCATCAAGAGCGACCGCTGCTGCGGCGAGTCCGGCACGCTGGCCGTCTCGCGGCCCGACGTGTCCACGCAGGTGCGCTTCCGCAAGCAGGAAGAGCTGCTCAAGGGCGCGGAGACGCTGCGCGGCGACGGCTACAACGGCGACGTGAAGGTGTTGACGTCCTGTCCGTCCTGCCTGCAGGGCCTGTCGCGCTACGAGGGCGACACCGGCATGGACGCCGACTACATCGTGGTCGAGATGGCGCGGCACATCCTGGGCGAAGGCTGGATGGAAGACTATGTGCGCCGCGCCAACGCGGGCGGCATCGAGCGCGTGCTGGTGTAGTTGTCACGCGCCCGCCTGCTGGCAGGCATCGCTGTCTTGCAAACGCCCGGCGATTTCGCCGGGCGTTTTGCTTTGCACGGCGCTGGCGGCGGTCCATGGCTTGTATGGTTACTATGTATCAAATAACATTGAGTCTCAATTTAAATTTTGATGGCTCGCCGTTTGATGCCCCGTTTTCCCCGCACCCCGATCCTGGCCGCCTTCCTGGCGGCGACCAGCCTGCCCGCCGCCGCCGCGCTGCAGCCCGTATCCGAAGCGCCTCTGGCCGAGGATGCCGAGTTCCAATGCCGCTTCGGCAATGACAACAGTACCGAGTGCCTGAGCACATATCGCTACACCATCCTGACGCAGGCCGGACGCGACATGGTTTCGCGAATCGATCGCAGCTATGCGGAAAACGACAGTCTTGAGGTCTTGCGCGCCGAAGTGATCCAGCCCGGCGAGAAGCCGGTCGCGCTGGATGCCGCGCAGATCGACACGCGCATGGCGCCCAATCCGGAACAGGGCTTTCTTCGGCAGAAGCAGACCTCGCTGGCGTTTCCCAACCTGCGCGTCGGTAGCGCCATCGTCTTTACGCTGCGCGAGCGATTCGCCGTCGTGCCGCATGCCACGCACTTTCACTACGTGATGGAGCAGGCGCCGCGCTCGGTGCGACAGGATCGTTTCCATGGCGAGTTTTTCGCGGATCGGCCGATGGTCTGGCGCGCCCAGGCGATGGATGATTTCCGGATCAATGCTTCCGCCGATGGCAAGCGTATCGTCGTCGACCTGAAAAGCGCGCCGCGTTATCTCTCCTATATCGATGAGCCGGAGCGGGGCTATCTTCGGCGGTCACCGCGGCTGGAGGTTGGCAGCGCCACGGCGGCGCAGGACTATTTTGGTCCGTTCGCCGCGCGCTACAACAAGATCCTCGCCGCTGCGCTGCCCAAGGCAGCCGCGGTGGCGGCGCAAGCGGCGCGCAACCGGCCGCCCGAGCAAGCCGTTGCCAGCCTCATGCGGCACATCAACGATCACTATCGTTATCTGGGCGACTGGCGCGGCACAGAGCGCGGCCAGATTCCGTTTTCCCTGCAGGAAATCGAAAGCCACGGCTATGGCGACTGCAAGGATCTGGCCATTTTGCTTACCGCCATGCTACGCGGCGCGGGCATCAAGGCCGAGCCAGCACTGGTGGCGCGGGGGGCCGTCGCGCCGGAGTTGCTGTTGCCGGGTTTGTTCGCGCCCAATCACGCGATCGTGCGTGCCGAGGTGGACGGCGCCATCTGGTGGCTCGATCCCACCAATCTCGTGTTCGTGCCGGGTTTGACCATGCAGGACCTTCAGCAGCGTTGGGCGCTGGTGTTCGATGACAGGGGCGGCGTGCGCCGCGAGGATATCCCGCTGGCAAGCCCGAGCGCGGATGGCCTTGCCGTCGTCCGCCATGAGCGCTTCCGGGGGGACGGGCAGGCCGAGGTCCGCGCGTCCGTCGTGCTGTCGGGTATGTCCGTGGCCTCGCTATTCCTCAGCGAACGGCAGAACGGCAAGGCGGGCATGGACCAGGTGTTGTGCCGCAATTTCGCGGCCGAGAACCGGGATTGTGTATTGCGGCGCGAGCCCGGCGATTTCGTCATGCCGCCGGCGTACCGTCTCGACGCCGAGCTGGTCGACCTGAAGCCGGTGGAGCGGGTGGGCGACCACCATGTTCGTGCACAAGACTATCTGGCGAACGATTGGGAAGATTTCGCGCGCTATCGCCGATCGGGCCAATTGGCCGATGTTTACCTGGGGGCGCCGGAAACCATGGCGTTCGACGTGACGCTCACGGGCGCGACCGTCGAGTCGCCGGCATTGCATTGCACGCTGCGCTCGTCCTGGTTCGATCTGGACCTGGACGGCGAACCCACGGACGCCGGTTACCGCTATCGCTACAAGTCGGTGAGGAAAGCCGCGTGGTTCAGCCACGCCGATATCATGTCGGACGCATTCGGCGAGGCGGTCGAGCAGGGCCGTGCCTGCGCGGAGCAGCTGCGCATGGCCGTGAAACTGCCGCCGGCCTGACGCGCGCCGGCGCGGCTGCCTGTCCGGCGAGCCGGGCAGGCGCGGATGTTCAGCGCACGACGCCGCAGACGATGCGCGCCCCGCCGCCGCCCAGCGGCGCGGGCGTATCGCTGTAGTTGTCGCCGCCGGCATGGATCATCAGGCTGCGGCCCTTGAAATCGTTGGCCTTCAGGCGTGGCGCGACCACGGTGCCGTGGACGCTGCCATCGGCGGAAACTTCCAGGCGGGGCAGGTCGCCCTGGTGACCCTTGCCGGCGGCGTGGCCCAGCTGCGGACCCAGGTGATGCCCGTGGCCGGCCGGATCCCAGTGTCCGCCCGCCGCGCCGGCGGGCGTGGCCTTGCCGTCGACCACGGTCGGGCCGCAGTCGCCGTTCTGGTGCAGGTGGAAGCCGTGCGGACCCGCCGGCAGGCCGCGCAGGTCCGGCGTCAGGCGGGCGCCGGCGGGGCTATCCTCGATCACCACGGTGCCGGCCAGCTGGCCGATGCCATCCGGCGTGACGTGCATCATCTGCACGGTGAAACTGTGGGCCGCGGCCGGCAGGGCCAGGGCCAGGGAAAGGAAAACGCGGGCTTTCATGAAGACTCCTGATTGATGCGCATCGCGCGATGGTTGCGGCGATTAGAGCCAGCGCATGAAAGCGGCGGAAGCAAGCTCAAGAGTTCATCAAGGCGTCGGGACGAAAAAAAACGCGGCCCGAAGGCCGCGTCCCGTGTCATGCCGGCGCGCTCATTCGAGCTTGATGCCGGCCTTCTTGATCACGTCCGCCCAGGCGGTGCGTTCCTGGTCGGCATAGGCCTTGAATTCCTGTGCCGACAGCGGCATGGGGATCACGCCCATGTCCATCATCTTCTGCGAAACGGCCGGGGTCTTGAGCGTGGCGTCCAGATCGGCCGACAGCTTCTTGACCACGTTCTCCGGCAGACCGGCCGGCGCCACCAGACCCTGCCAGGCGTAGGCGGTGAAGTTGGCCACACCTTGCTCGGCCATGGTCGGCGCGTCCGGCAGCACGGCGACGCGCTCGGGCGTGGCCGCGGCCAGCACGCGCAGCTTGCCCGCCTTCACGTTGGGCAGGCCGGCGGCCAGGTCGATGAACATCACGTCCACCTGTCCGCCCAGCAGGTCCTGGATGGCGGGCGCGGCGCCCTTGTAGGGCACATGCAGCAGCTCGGCGCCGGTGCGCTGCTTGAACAGCTCCAGCGCCAGATGGTGGGGCGAGCCCGCGCCGGCCGAGGCGGCGGTCAGCTTGCCCGGCTCTTTCTTGGCGGCCGCGATCACGTCGGCCACCGACTTGTACGGCGAGTTCACGTTCACCGCCAGCAGCAGCGGGAACTTGGCGATGCCGCCGATGTAGGTGAACTTGGACGGGTCGTAGGACAGCTTGGCGTACAGCGAGGGGTTGAAGGCCAGCGTGCCCGAATCGGCGGTGCCGATCATGTAGCCGGACGGCTCGGCCTGGGACACGGCGGTCGCGCCGATGATGGTGGCCGCGCCGGGGCGGTTCTCGACCACGATGGTCTGGCCCAGCGGCTTTTCCATGCCGCCGGCGACCGTGCGCGCGACCACGTCGGCGCCGCCGCCGGCCGGATAGGGCACGATCCAGCGGATCGGCTGGGTGGGCCAGGATTGGGCGTTGGCAGCCGTGGCGGCCAGGGACAGGGCGGCCAGCGCCAACAGGCGCTTCGCGTGCTTGTGCATGGGGTTGTCTCCTCGTGCGGGATCGATATGGATGCGCGGGCGGGCGCCGCTCGGCGCGGCCGCGCTGTTTTGCGCCGTTATTATGCCTGCGCGTTTCGGCGCATGGTTGCGGTTTTTCAGGCGCTGCGGCGCGGCATCCGGCCGCCCGGGCGCGCGCGAGGAGGTCCGGCTATTGCGGCTCGGGATAGCTGCGGGCGCCGAAGACGGCCGTGCCGATGCGCACCTCGGTCGAGCCTTCCTCGATGGCCAGCTCGAAATCGCCGCTCATGCCCATCGACAGCCGGTCCAGCGACATGCCGTCGGGCAGGTCCTGCCGCAGCCGGTCGCGCAGCTCGCGCAGCGCGCGGAAGCACGCCCGCACCTCGGCGGGATCGGGCGAGTTCACGGCCAGCGTCATCAGGCCGCGCACGCGCAGCGTGGGGAAGTCGGACGCGATGCGGCGCAGGAAGGCCGACACGTCCTCCGGCGCCATGCCGTATTTGCTGGGCTCGCTGGAGGTCTTGACCTGCACCAGCGCGTCCAGCGTGCGGTCCTCTTGCGCCAGCCGGCGGTGCAGGGCCTCGGCCAGGTCCAGGCGGTCCAGCGATTGCACCTCGGCGGCGTCGCGCGCCGCGTCCTTGGCCTTGTTGGTCTGCAGATGGCCGATCAGCACCCATTGCAGGCCCTGCCCCGACAGGGCGGCCGCCTTCTGGCGGATTTCCTGCGTCTTGTTCTCGCCGAACCGGGTCAGGCCCAGCGCCATGGCTTCGCGGACGGCGTCGACGCCGAAGGTCTTGCTGACCGGCAGCAGCGTCACGTCCAGCGGGTCGCGGCCGGCGCGCTGGCAGGCCTGGGCGATGCGTAGCCGGATCTGGGCGAGGCGCCCGGCCATGGTGTCGATGGCGGTCATGCAGGTCTCTGGAATATGCGATGTCCCATAGTTTAGGACTGTGGCGGCGGGTTCCGCCACAAGGGGCCGGGATGGCGTTGACCCTGTGCAATTCGCAGGCTTAGAATTTATCGGCATTTCTTTATGTCTCAAGGTTCCAAGCCATCCGGCGCCGCCCCGCGGGCGACACGGTCCTTCCTCCTGCCCATCGTCCCGCCATGTCCAGCGCAGCGCCCGAATACGCCTTTGCCACGCCCTTCCTGAATCCCCCCGCCTCGCCGATCCGCTCGCTCATGCCCTACGCCATGCGTCCGGGCACGATCTCGCTGGCCGGCGGCTATCCGGCGCCCGAGCTGTTCGACGTGGACGGCCTGTCGCTGGCCTCGTCCCAGGTCATGGCGCGCCTGGGCGCCTGCCTGCAGTATTCGAACATCGACGGCCAGGCCAGCCTGCGCCATGAGCTGGCGCGCCTGTCGGCCGCGCGCGGCCTGCGCTGCGACGCGGACACCGAGCTGGCCGTCACCGGCGGTTCGCAACAGGCGCTGGCGCTGCTGACGCGCGTCATGCTGCAGCCGGGCGACCACGCCATCATCGAGACGCCGGCCTTCCCGAATTCGGTGCAGGCGCTGCGCTATACCGGCGCCACCGTGCACACCGTGCCGTCCGGCCCCGAAGGCATCGACGTGGATGCGCTCGATGAATTGGCCGCGCGCGTCAAGCCCAAGATCGTGTGCGTGGTGGCCTCGTTCTCGAACCCCTGCGGCGCGACGCTGACGCGCGCGCGCCGGCTGCGCCTGCTGGAGCTGGCCGTCAAGCACCGCTTCCTGATCGTTGAGGACGATCCCTACAGCGAGCTGCGCTTCGCCGGCGAGGCCGTGCCGCCCATCGCCGCGCTGGCCGAGGGCGAGGCCCGTCACTGGGCCGTCTACCTGGCCAGCATGTCCAAGACCATGGCGCCGGGGCTGCGCATCGGTTGGCTGGTGGCGCCGTCCGCGATCCGTGGCCGCTGCGTCAGTGCCAAGGCGGCCGACGACATGGCCTGCTCGGCCTGGATTCAGGAAGTGGTGGCGCAATACCTGGCTAACGGCCGCTACGAAGAGTATGTGCCGCGCATCCGCGCCGCCTACGGCCTGCGCTGCGACGCGATGGCCGAGGCGCTGTCGCGCGAGCTGGACGGGCGCGTGCGCTTCAGCAAGCCCGAGGGCGGCATGTTCTTCTGGGCCCGCCTGACGGGCGAGATCGACGCCACGCGCTTGTTGCCCTACGCCATCGAACATGAAGTCGTGTACGTGCCGGGCAAGGCCTTCTACGCCGACGCGGCGCAGGCCGACCTGCACGCCATGCGCATGTCCTTCGCCACCATGAACGAGGCCCAGATCGCCGAGGGCATGGTGCGGCTGGGCCGCGCGCTGGATGCCTGCGAGGCCAACGCGCCGGTGTCGATTTCGCTGGCGGCCTGATCCTTCGCAAACGCGCGCGGCGCGGCGGACCGCCGCCACGGTTTACTCTTGTTCCCGCCAGTCACGCTTCCTGCGTGGCAGGCATACCTAAATAAGCGGCCGTTATTTGTTGCGGGCGCCTTATGTCGATAAGCTTCGCGGCTTGGCGCGTTTCCGCGCCCGGCATCAACAGGACAGGAATCCAGGTCATGAACATTGCAAAAGGCTTGATCGGCGCGGCGCTCTTGGCGGCCGCGGCACAGGGCGCGCAAGCGGCCACGCTGGACGTGGTGCGCCAGCGCGGCGCCGTGACTTGCGGCACGACCACGGGCTTCGCGGGCTTTTCCGCGCCCGACGCGCAAGGCAAGTGGCAAGGTCTGGACGTGGATCTGTGCCGCGCCGTGGCCGCCGCGGTGTTCGGCGACGCCGACAAGATCAAGGTGGTGCCGCTCAATTCGCAGCAGCGCTTCACGGCCCTGCAATCGGGCGAAGTGGACGTGCTGACGCGCAACACCACGGTCACGCAGCAGCGCGACACCGCGCTGGGCATCATCCACGCCGGCATCAATTTCTATGACGGCCAGGGCTTCCTGGTGCCCAAGTCGCTGGGCGTCAAGAGCGCCAAGGACATCAACGGCGCCACCATCTGCCTGCAGACCGGCACGTCCAACGAGAACACGCTGGCCGATTGGGCGCGCGCCAATCACGTCACCTACAAGCCGGTCGTCATCGAGACCTTCAACGAAGTGGTCAACGCCTTCGCGGCCGGCCGTTGCGACGTGTTCTCCACCGACGCCTCGGGCCTGGCCTCGATCCGCATCTCCAAGCTGCAGAACCCGGACGACTACGTGGTGCTGCCCGAGATCATCTCCAAGGAACCGCTGGGCCCCTTCGTGCGCCAGGGCGACGACGCCTGGCTCAACATCGTGCGCTGGTCGCTGTCCGCCATGATCGAGGCCGAGGAATACGGCATCACTTCCAAGAACGTGGACGACCTGGCCAAGAACAGCGCCAACCCCAACATCAAGCGCATCCTTGGCGTCACAGCCGGCAGCGGCGCCAACCTGGGGCTGGACGAAAAGTGGGCCTACCAGATCGTCAAGCAGGTGGGCAATTACGGCGAGAGCTTCGAACGCCACGTCGGCCAGGGCAGCCCGCTGAAAATCCAGCGCGGCCTGAACGCGCAATGGACGCAAGGCGGCCTCATGTACGCACTGCCGATCCGCTAGCCCCCCACGGCAAACCCGCAAGACAAGAAAACGGCCTCATGCAAAACATGAGGCCGTTTTTTGCCCTGATCGGTTTCCCGCGCGGCAATGAACATCTGAGCCATGCAACGCCCAATCGAGCCATCCCCTCCGCAAGCCACCAGCGCTCCACCATCGGGGCAGCACGGATCCGGCTCCGCCGGTCCGTAGCTGCGCCCCCCTGGGGGGGAAGCGCGCAGCGCTTCGGGGGGGGATCAATACGCTCTAGCGATCTTGACGAACGCCGCGCGCAGCTCGCGCGTGCCACCCTGGAAGATCACCGGCCGGCCGCTGTACGTGAAGATCACCAGCCGCTTGGAAAACAGCATGGGCACGAAGCGCGCCTGGCGCACGTCTTCCCAGGCCACTTCACGGCGTCGGTACCAGCTCTGGCGCAGGCCGCGCTCGTCGATGGTGGTGATCGAGTTCTGCATGTGCCAGGCCACGAACAGCAGCGCGGCGAAGCACAGGCCGGCCAGTAGGGCGGGCAGCGCTTCGAGCGCGTCCGGCGCGCCGATGGCGGAGGTGACCGCCTGTACGCCCAGCACCGCCAGGATCACCCAGGACAGGATGCGGACCCAGTCGGGCCAGGCCTGGCCCGACAAGGGCAGGGGCCCGATATCGCGCAGCAGCGCGGCGCGTTCCTCGGCGGTCGGCGCGCTTGCGTTCACGCTCATGCGGCGCGCTTGGCCGCGATGGCGTTGCCAGCGCGGCTGGAGCCCTTGCGGTTCAGGTGGCCGGCCATCCACTGGCCGATGTCCACCACGGCGTCGAAGTCCACGCCGGTGTCGATGTCCAGGCCGCGCAGCATGTAGAGCACGTCCTCGGTGGCCACGTTGCCGGTCGCGCCCTTGGCGTAGGGGCAGCCGCCCAGGCCCGCGACCGAGGTGTGGAAGATCGAGATGCCGGTTTCCAGCGCGGCCAGGATGTTGGCCAGCGCCTGGCCGTAGGTGTCGTGGAAATGACCGGACACGCGCGCAGGATCCACCACCCGCGTCACCGCTTCCATGACTTCGCGCACGCGTCGCGGCGTGCCCACGCCGATGGTGTCGGCCACGTCGATCTCGTCCACGCCCATGGCCAGGTAGCGCCGCGCCACATCGACCACGGCTTCCGGCGCGACCTCGCCCTGATAGGGGCAGCCCAGCGCGCAGCTGATGCTACCGCGCACGCGGATGCCGGCCGCGCGCGCCGCTTCGGCCACGGGCTCGAAGCGGGCGATGGACTCGGCGATCGAACAGTTGATGTTCTTTTGCGAGAAGGCCTCGCTGGCCGCGCCGAAGATCACGATTTCGTCCGCGCGGGCCGCCAGCGCGCCCTCGAAGCCCTTCATGTTGGGCGTCAGCACCGAGTAGATCGTGCCGGGGCGGCGCGCGATGCGCGTCATCACCTCGGCGCCGTCGGCCATCTGCGGCACCCACTTGGGCGAGACGAAGGAAGCCGCCTCGACATTGGGAAAGCCGGCGGCGGCCAGGCGGTCGATCAGCTCCACCTTGACGTCGGTGGGCACGAATTCCTTTTCATTCTGCAGACCGTCGCGGGGCGATACTTCGACGATCTTGACGCGGGAGGGCAAAGCCATGTCTCTTCCTGTATCGGTACGGGCCAGCGCGGCCCGGAACCATATTACCGCGCATGAAACCGGCATGGTCCGGCCCCGCTAAATGCCGCTGATGCCGCGCGGTCAGGCAGTCTGCTGCGGGCTGGCGCGGTGCGGGCATGGCGCGGATTCGCCACGCCGCGCCGCCTGCGCGGCCGGTCTGCGGGGCGGTGGCGCATGCGCTGCTTCGCGCGGCTTCACTTCAGGCGCTGGTAGCGTCCGTCGTCGAGCCGCGCGACGCGCGACGCCAGTTCCAGCTCGACCAGCTGCGTCTGCAGGTCGGCGATGTCCAGGCCGCTGCGGGCCTGGATGGCGTCCAGGTGCAGCGGATCGAAGCCCATCGCTTCCAGCACGGGATGGGCGGGCAGCGATGGGGCCGCCGATGCGCGCGGGGCCGGGCGGGACGGCAGCGGCGAGCCGCCCAGCTCGTCGGTGATGTCCTGCGCCGTCTCCACCAGTTTCGCGCCCTGGCGGATCAGCGCATGGCAGCCGCGCGACAGCGGCGAATGGATGGAGCCCGGAATGGCGAAGACCTCGCGGCCGCATTCACCGGCCAGGTGCGCGGTGATGAGCGAGCCGCTTTGCCTGGCCGCTTCCACCACCAGCACGCCGCGCGCCAGTCCCGCCACGATGCGGTTGCGCTTGGGAAAGTGCTGCGGCAGCGCGCCCGTGCCCAGCGGCAGTTCGGACACCAGCGCGCCATGCGCGGCGATGCGGTGCGCGAGCTCGCGGTGGCGGGCCGGATAGATGCGGTCGATGCCCGTGCCCATCACGGCGACGGTGCCGCCGCCCTGCGCGCCCGCGTCCAGCGCGCCTTCGTGCGCGGCGGCGTCGATGCCCAGGGCCAGTCCGCTGACCACGCGCCAGCCATGCGATGCCAGGTGGCGGGCGAAGGCGCGCGCGTTTTCCTGGCCGCCGGGCGTGGCGCTGCGCGCGCCCACCACGGCCAGCGCCGGGCCCTGCAGGAAGGCCGGCTTGCCCGTGACCATCAGCAGGATGGGTGGATCGGAAATGGTCAGCAGGCTTTGCGGATAGCCGGGATCGGCCAGCGTCAGGATGTGGTGGTCCGGCGCCTCGGCCCATTCCAGGCTGCGCTCCACCTGCGCCTGCATGTCCGCCGGCATGGGCGCGGCCAATTGCCGCGCCAGCGCCTCGGGCAGGTGGCGCGCCAGCGCGGTGGCCCGCTGCGCGTAGATCTGCTCGGGCAGGCCCAGCGCGCTGAGCAGCGTGCAGGCGGTGGCCGGGCCGACGTTCGGCTCCAGGGACAGGCGCAGCCAGGCGGACAGTTCGGCGGCGGTTTGGGTCAGGGGCATGGGCGGGGCGGATACGGATTGCGGGCGATGATGGGGCCAGAGTGTCGCACGGCGCGGCGCGGCCCGCCGGCCCAGGGGTGGATCGAATCGCGCACCCCCCGGCGCTGAAAGCAGGGCCACATCCAAAGCGAACGCCAAGTTAGCCGAAAACTATTAGAAATCAATACTCTAATGAATTAAACTCATGCCAAAGCAATCAATCATTGGCGATCCTTCTTCATGGCTTTACTTCCCATCCTTCGCTACCCCGACCCGCGCTTGCACAAGAAAGCCAAGCCCGTGGCCGAGGTCGACGAGCGCATCCGCCAGCTGGCCCGCGACATGGCCGAGACCATGTACGACGCGCCCGGCGTGGGCCTGGCCGCCACGCAGGTGGATGTGCATGAGCGCCTGGTCGTGATCGACGTGTCCGAAGACGGCAACCAACTGCTGACGCTGATCAATCCCGAGATCACCTGGCATAGCGACGACTACAAGATCTACGAAGAAGGCTGCCTGTCGGTGCCGGGCATCTACGATGAAGTCGAGCGCGCCGCCCGCATCCGCTGCAAGGCGCTGGACATCGACGGCAAGCCCTTCGAGTTCGAGGCCGACGGCCTGCTCGCGGTCTGTGTGCAGCACGAGCTGGACCATCTGGACGGCAAGGTGTTCGTGGAATACCTGTCGAACCTCAAGCAGAACCGCATCAAGACCAAGCTGAAGAAGGCCGAGCGCGAAGCCGAGCGCGCCTGATCTTGCAAGGTGAGCGCTGCGGGCAGGCGTTGAAATGTCCGAATTCGATGCGGTGTTGTTGTAGAGGCGCGCGCTGGATGGAAGCTATCCCGGCGGATGGAAGGCAGTGGTGCCGATGGGTCGCTCAAAACGTCCTTTCCCAGTCTGCGGTAGCCCGTTGAGGCTCTTTTCCTCATCACGCTATTACACTTCATGGTTCCTCCGGGTCGGAGTCCGTGAGGGGGGAGATGCGTGGTACGGGATAGTGGCACAGCGCATGGATGGTCGATGAATCCCTGGCATTACTGAGAGACCACATGAGACTTACAGATGAAGAGCTGTTGGCGTTGCTCTCCGATCTTGAATCGGATCGGGTGGAGCGCAAAGAGAGCTTCAAGGGCGAATCACCGGACAAGGTGCGTCAGGCTGTCTGCGCATTTGCCAATGATCTACCCGGGCACGGAAAAGCCGGCGTTGTCTTCATCGGAGTCAGGGATAAGGATGGGACTCCGGTTGGTTTGGACGTGACCGATGACCTGCTGCTCACCCTGTCCGATATTCGCTCGGATGGAAACATCTTGCCGCTGCCCAGCATGCTGGTTGAAAAAAGGGCTCTTCCTGGTGGTGATGTTGCGGTCATTACCGTCATGCCTGCTGACGCGCCACCCGTGAAATACAAGGGAAGAATCTGGATTCGCACGGGGCCTCGGCGGGACACCGCCAGTGCGCAGGATGAGCGAGTGCTGACTGAACGGCGCCGTCACCGTGATTTGCCGTTCGATTTGCAGCCGATCTCATTTGCGACGTTGGCCGACATCAATCGCAGCGCGTTTGAATCTGACTATCTGCCGGGTGCATTTTCCGCGGATGTACTTCAGGCAAATCACCGCACCTATGAAGAGCGTCTGAGTGCTTGTCGCATGATCGAATCGGTAGCATCGGGCATGCCCACGGTGTTGGGCGGTCTCGTGGTCGGCACTCAGCCGCGCGACCTGATCCCTTGCGACTATGTTCAATTCCTTCGCATCGATGGGGCGGAATTGGATGCGCCCATCTTGGATGAGTCAGTGATTGACGGACGCATCGGGGAGATCCTGAGCCGCCTGGACGACAAACTGAAGGCGCATATTTCCGTCGGCGTCGATTTGACGTCCAGGGACATGGAGCGACGAGTAGCCGCCTATCCGTTGGCGGCGCTTCAGCAATTGGTGCGCAATGCCGTCATGCATCGCACTTACGAGGCGACCCATTCCCCAATTCGCATTACCTGGTTTAATGACCGTATCGAGATCATCAGTCCGGGCGGACCGTATGGCGTGGTGAATTCGGTGAATTTTGGGCAGCCCGGTGTTACCGACTACCGCAATCCTCATCTGGCGGAGGCGTTGAAGGTGCTCGGTTATGTGCAGCGCTTTGGCGTTGGCATTGCTACAGCGCGGCGACTTTTGGCGGAGAATGGCAATCCGCCTCCGGAATTCACCGTCAGTCCCACGCATGTTCTGGTCGTTGTTCGGAGCGCGGCATGACAATTCCTGTGCTCACCTTCTTCAATAACAAGGGTGGCGTTGGCAAGACCTCGCTTGTCTATCACCTTTCATCCATGTTCGCCGAGTTGGGCGTGCGGGTTCTGGCGGTTGATTTGGATCCGCAGGCCAATCTCACCGCAGCGTTTCTGGATGAGGACAAGCTCGCGGACATCTGGCAAGAGGAAACGACCACCGCCACCATCTTCGATAGTGTCAAGCCGCTGCTTGATGTCGGTGATTTCGCGCCAGTTGACTATCAGTCCATCAATTCTAGATTGGCATTGATTCCAGGCGACTTGGGCCTATCTGGCTTTGAGGACCAGCTCTCGGCCACATGGACCGAGGTCATGGATGACAAGAACAAAACCCGACCCTTCCGGATCTTGACCGCTTTCTGGCGCAGTGCCCAGGAAGCCGCGACACGATTTGAGGCGAACTTGATCGTGATTGACGTCGGCCCCAATCTGGGAGCGATCAATCGGGCAGCGTTGTTGGGCAGCAATCATGTTGTCGTGCCATTGGGGGCTGATTTGTTTTCTCTGCAGGGATTGCGCAACCTTGGTCCCACGCTGCGCGACTGGCGTGATGGATGGAACAAGCGGCGTGACAGTTGGGGGATGGCGACTTTTGCGTTACCTAGTGGTGATATGACGCCCGTGGGCTACATCGCCATGCGTCATGGTGTACGCCTGACTCGACCGGTCAAAGCCTACACACGCTGGCTTGAGCAAATTCCCAGGGAGTTTCGATGCAGCGTGCTGGGTGAAAATCCAGGGAAAAAGCGGTTGCCCAGCATAGAAGAAGACAATTATTGTCTGGCGATGCTGAAAAACTACAACAGTTTGATGCCGCTGGCGCAAGAAGCGCGCAAGCCCATTTTTTCGCTGCGCGCGGCAGATGGCGCTATTGGATCGCATGCAAATGCGGTTCAAAAGGCCTACGGTGACTTCAAGGTGTTGGCTAAAGAAGTCGCCAAACGGATCGACCTTGCGTTGCCAGATGACGAGTGGGATTGATGAGCTGGCGGGATTGAATCCGTACGGTTTTGATGTGCCCCCTCGCCATTGAGACATAGGTTCAGGAAACACTATCCTGATCAATAGCGCCCTAACAACCTCTGAATTTCTGTATTCCCATGCGTCTCGTATTCGCCGGCACGCCGGA
Organism: Achromobacter sp. 1011811831; assembly: GCF_059760905.1. Taxonomy (NCBI): domain Bacteria; kingdom Pseudomonadati; phylum Pseudomonadota; class Betaproteobacteria; order Burkholderiales; family Alcaligenaceae; genus Achromobacter; species Achromobacter sp. 1011811831. The sequence goes on along the minus strand of NZ_JCBANG010000025.1, from coordinate 44,962 downwards.
GTTCGCTCGCATCGCCTTTGACGCGTTGCGGGCGGCCGGCCATGACATTCCCCTGGTCCTGACCCAGCCCGACCGGCCCGCCGGCCGTGGCCTGAAGCTCACGCCCAGCCCGGTCAAGCAGGCCGCGCTGGACGCCGGCATCGCCGTGGCCCAGCCGCGCAGCCTGCGACTCGACGGTCGTTATCCCGACGAGGCCGCCGAGGCGCAGGCGCAACTGCGCGCCATCGCGCCCGATGTGATGGTGGTGGCCGCCTACGGCCTGATCCTGCCGCAATGGGTGCTGGACCTGCCGCGCCTGGGCTGCCTGAACATCCATGCCAGCCTTCTGCCGCGCTGGCGCGGCGCGGCGCCGATCCAGCGCGCCATCGAGGCCGGCGACGCGCAGACCGGCGTGACCATCATGCAGATGGACGCGGGCCTGGACACGGGCGACATGCTGCTGGAACGCGTGGTGCCGATCGGCGCCGAGACCAATGCCGCGCAGTTGCGCGACGCGCTGGCCGAGGCCGGCGGCGAGGCCATCGTGGCAGCGCTGCGGGCGCTGGCCGCCGACGGCCTGCCGGCCCGCAAGCAGCCCGAGGCAGGCGTGACCTACGCCGCCAAGCTGGACAAGGCCGAGGCCGCGCTGGACTGCGCGCAGCCGGCGAGCCTGCTGGCCCGCCGCGTGCGGGCCTTCAATCCGGTGCCGGGCGCCAATATCCGCCTGCCCGGCCTGGACGATCCGGTGAAGATCTGGCGCGCCGAAGCCGTTCCCGCGCCGGCGGGCGCGGTTCCCGGCAGCGTGCTGCGCGCCGATGCGGATGGCATCGACATCGCCACCGGCGAAGGCGCGTTGCGCTTGCTGGAGTTGCAGAAGGCCGGCGGCAAGCGCCAGCCAGTGGATGTGTTCGTGCGGGGCTGGCAGCCGGCCTGAGGCGCTGTCGCGTCACGCGCCGCGTCTGCGTGCTGCGGGAGCCGGCGGCGCAGTCTGCCGGATCGCGTCAGCGGCATCGACGACGGACGTGCGACGGATGCGCGCCGGTTTCACCGGGCCTGCGCGGCCAGCAGGTCCAGGTAGGCGCCGGACAGCAGCTGCGCAGGTTTCACGCCCAGGCTGGCCAGCAGACTGTGCGCCTCGACCATGCCGGTCTCCGCGCTTTCATCTTCCCGCAGCACCACTTCCAGCTCCAGGAATTCCCCCAGCCCTTCGACGCGGTCCAGGTGGATGCGGGTGCGTCCGGCCATATAGACCCGTCGCTGCTTGCGCACCCGGCCGATGACGCCACAGGCCAGCTGCAGCGTCTCGCGCAGCGTGTCGGGCGATGCCGTGGGCGAGATCACATAGAAGCTTTCCTTCGGGCCGGCGTCGTCGGCGCGGCGGTAGAAGATCAGCTCGCCATGGCCGTCGGCGAAGGCGCGCAGCTTCAGTCTGCCTTGGGCGCAGGCGAAGAAGGTGTCGTCCTGGGCGATGGCCTGGGGCGGCTGGCCCGACAGCGACGCCGCGATCGGCTCGATGGCGGCCAGGCTGTCGACGCGCGCCTTGATTTCGACGTTGCGGGCCATGCACGACTCCAGGTTGTGGGCGCAGGGCCGCGCCCGGGTTTCAGTACAGCGTCTTGGCCACGCGCGCCGGAAAATCGCGGTCGTAGGCGACGCCGTCGAAGGTGCCGGCCGTCAGGTCGGACAGGATGCGGCCGGCGCTGGGCAGGGCGCTGCGCGGCACCTGGGTGGACGCGTCCCACAGGCGCGAGCGCAGCAGCGCGCGCGAGCACTGGAAGTACACGGTCTGCACCTCGACCACCAGCACCGAGCGCGGCAGCTTGCCGTCCATGCCGAAGCGTTCCAGCAGCGCCGGATCGGTGCTGATGCGGCCCAGGCCGTTGACGCGCAGCGTCTCGCCCACGCCCGGCACCAGGAACAGCAGGGCGACGCGCGGGTCGGCCAGGATGTTGCGCAGGCTGTCGATGCGGTTGTTGCCGCGCCGGTCGGGCAGCAGCAGGGTTTTCTCGTCTTCGACCACGACGAATCCGGCTGGGTCGCCGCGCGGCGAGGCGTCCAGGCCGTCCGGTCCCGCCGTGGCCAGCATGGCGAAGGGCGAGGCCTCGATGAAGGCGCGGTAATGCGGGTGGACGTGGTCCACTTCCTTCTTCAGCGAGGCTACACCGGGTTCGCCGTACAGCGCTTGCAGGGCGTCGGAGTCGGTGACGAGATGGTCGGGATCGAGGCGCATGATGACGTGAAGGGCAAGGGTCAGGTCAGGACGGCGGGCAGTTCCGCCACGGTCAGCAGCAGTTCATCGGGCTGGCGTTCGCGCAAGGCGTCGACATGGTTGTAGCCCCAGCCCACCGAGGCGATCCGCACGCCGGCCTTGCGCGCCGCTTCGATGTCGCGGATTTCGTCGCCCACCAGCAGGAAGCGTTCCGGCGCGATCTGGTGCCGCTGCAGCAGGCGGTCGATCTTGGCGGCCTTGCCGAACAGGTCGGTGCCGCATTCGTAATCGTCGAACAGCGCGGCCGCGTGCGGCCCGAGCACGCGCTGCACGTTCTCGACCGAATTCGAGCTGACCACCGCCAGCCGCAGGCCGGCGGCCTTGAGCGTGGCCAGCACGTCGACCATGCCGTCGAACAGATGCACGGACGGGTCGATGTCGCGCATCAGCTCGCGCATGTGGGTCATGATGGCGGGCAGCTTCCACAGCGGAATGCCCAGGTACTTCAGGATCGCCATCGGATCGCGGTGGCGCAGCTGCTCGCGCTCGGCCGCGTCGATCTGGCGAAAGCCGTATTTCTCGGCCACGGTGTTCAGGACGGAGTTGAACCAGGGCATGGTGTCTGCCAGGGTTCCGTCGAAGTCGAAGGCGGCGAAGTCGTATTTCAAGAATCGGATCCGGTGCCAGCCAGGCGCGGGGCTACTGGCCGTTGGGGTGTAGCAGGTAGTGCACGACCGGCGCCAGCGCTTCCAGCGGCGGCGCGCCGGCCACCACGCGGCGTGCGTCGGTCCAGGGATAGTCCAGCGCCGTCAGCCAGCCGAAGACCGCGCCGGCGTCGTCCGGCGGCAGCGTGACCATGGTCTCGATGGTGATGGTCAGGCGCTCTGCGCGATACGGCTCGGACTGGAAGTTCCAGTCGTAGCGGCCACAGCCGACGCGCACGGCGCCGCCGGCCTTTTCGGTCATGCCGACCAGCCAGTCGCAGCGATACTCGGACAGCCGCTGGCCGGCCTCGGGGCGCGACAGGTAGAACGTGAAGACGTTGTCGTAGGTCTGGCCGAACTTGCGCACCAGCGTGTCGGTGATGGCGGCCAGGCCGTGCGATTCGGGCGGAAAGGCGATGGCCTGCGTGCGCAGCGCCATCTTCAGCACGGCGTCGGGCGCGAAGGCGCGGGCCATGTACAGCGGACGGTTCTCGTCCTTGGCATGGAAGTAGTCGCGCAGGACGGATTCCGTGCTGGAGTGGGGCTGCGGAGCATGGGTCATTGCGTGGGTTTCCATGTCGATGATGACGGGACCGCCCGATCCGGCCGCGTCAGGCGGCCTTGACCGGCTCGAACCACTTCGAGACGATCGGCGCCTGGTAGGCGGCGTAGCGGTCCAGCAGCGCGACGGGGTCCTGCTCGACCACCAGCATGTCGCGGTGCTGGGGGCGGATGAAGGATTCGGCCACGGCGTGGTCCAGGAACTGGAGCATGGCGTCGTAGTAGCCGGCCACGTTGAGCAGGCCGCAGGGCTTCTCGTGCATGTTCAGCTGGGCCCAGGTCCAGACCTCGAAGAATTCCTCCAGCGTGCCGGCGCCGCCGGGCAGGGCGATGAAGCCGTCGGCCTTGTCGATCATCATGGCCTTGCGCTCGTGCATGGTCTGCACCAGGTGCAGCTCGGTCAGGCCGCGATGCGCGTGTTCTTTCTTGAGCAGCAGTTCGGGGATCACGCCGATCACGCGGCCGCCGCCGGCCAGCACTTCATTGGCGACCTCGCCCATGATGCCGACCACCGAGCCGCCGTAGACCAGGCCGATGTCGCGCTTGACCAGCTCGCGCGCCAGCGCGCGGGCCTGTTCGATGTAGTCGGGGCGGTTGCCGGGATTCGAACCGCAATAGACGCAGAGATTCTTCATTGTTCTGTCCGGAAAAGCGATAGTTTACGCAAGGTTGCGCGGCGCTTCAGCGCGGGGCGTGGCGCGCTTGTCCCTGCGCCGGCCGGGCGTCGTGCCGGCTTGCCGCGGCCTGCAATTCCTGGTGATGGGTTTCGGCCCAGCGATCCAGCGCCAGCAGCGCGACGTTGAGCGAGCGGCCCAATTCGCTCAGGCGGTAGCGCACATGCGGCGGTACCGTGCGCAGGTCCTCGCGCAGCAGCAGCCCGTGGCGCTCGAGGTCGCGCAGGGTTTGCGTCAACACCTTCTGCGAGATGCCGTCGAGCCGGCGCAGCAATTCGCCGTTGCGCATGGGGCCGTCGGCCAGCGCCGGCAGCAGCAGCGGCACCCACTTGCCGGAGATCAGCTCGAGCGCGTGGCGGGAAGGGCAGGCGGCGTTGAAGACGTCGGCGGTCGGCGTGGGCGTTGAGGGCGTGTCCATCGTTACCAGAAAGTGCGTACTGTTCCGCGCCCACTATAGCCCGTAAGCTGGGCGGCCTCGAAGTTTGCACAGGAGGCCGCGATGGCCTGGTGGTTGTTGATCGCCGCGAGCGCGGCGGAAATCGTGATGGCGCTGGCCTTGAAGTACGCGCAAGGCTGGACGCGGCTCTGGCCCAGCGTGCTGGGCGTGGCGGCCGCGCTGGGCAGTGTGTTCCTGCTGACGTTGGCGCTGCGGCAGCTGCCGGCGGGCACGGCCTATGCGGTCTGGACAGGCATCGGCGCGACCGGCATCGCCGTGCTGGGCATCGCGCTGTTCGGGGAGTCGGCGTCGCTGGCGCGGCTGGCCTGCATCGCGCTGATCATCGGCGGCGTGGCCGGATTGAAGGCGCTGGAGGGCTGAGGGCGGGGGCGCTGCCGCCGCGCATGTCGCGGCGCGCGCGCCAGGGCCGACAGGCGCGGCCACGGCGCCGCAAGAGGATGCCGTGGCCCGCGCGCAGATTTACAGCTTGTCGGCCCAGAGGTCGTACTCGTCGGCGTCGGTGACACGCGCGCGCACCAGGTCGCCGGGCTTGAGCGGTTGTTCCGAGCTGACGTAGACGCAGCCGTCGATCTCTGGCGCGTCGGCGCTGCTGCGGCCCACGGCGCCGTCTTCGTCGACCTCATCGATCAGCACGTCGATCTCGCGGCCGACCTTGGCCTGCAGGCGGCTGGCGGAGATGGCCTGCTGCTGTTCCATGAAGCGTTCCCAGCGTTCCTGCTTGACCTCGTCCGGCACGGGGTTGTCCAGCAGGTTCGCCGGCGCGCCTTCCACCGGCGAATACTGGAAACAGCCGACGCGGTCGAGCTGGGCTTCCTGCATCCAGTCCAGCAGGTACTGGAAGTCTTCCTCGGTCTCGCCGGGGAAGCCGACGATGAAGGTCGAGCGGATGGTCAGGTCCGGGCATTGCTCGCGCCAGCGCTTCACGCGCGCCAGCGTCTTGTCCTCGAAGGCCGGACGCTTCATGGCCTTCAGGATGCGCGGGCTGGCGTGCTGGAACGGAATGTCCAGGTACGGCAGCACCTTGCCTTCGGCCATCAGCGGAATGATCTCGTCGACGTGCGGGTAGGGATACACATAGTGCAGGCGCGTCCAGACGCCCATTTCGGACAAGGCCGTACAGAGCTCGGTCATGCGGGTCTTGACCGGGCGGCCGTTCCAGAAGCCGCTGCGGAACTTCATGTCCACGCCATAGGCGCTGGTGTCCTGCGAGATCACCAGCAGTTCCTTGACGCCGGCCTTGACCAGGCGCTCGGCCTCGCTGAGCACGTCGCCCACAGGCCGGCTGACCAGGTCGCCGCGCATCGACGGGATGATGCAGAAGCTGCAACGATGATTGCAGCCTTCGGAGATCTTCAGGTAGGCATAGTGGCGCGGCGTGAGCTTGACGCCTTGCGGCGGCACCAGGTCCAGGTAGGGGTTGTGGTCCTTCTTGGGCGGCGCGGCATTGTGCACGGCGCGCACCACCTCTTCATATTGCTGCGGCCCGGTCACGGCCAGCACGCTGGGGTGCACGTTGCGGATCACGGACTCTTCCACGCCCATGCAGCCGGTGACGATGACCTTGCCGTTCTCGGCCAGCGCTTCGCCGATGGCTTCCAGCGATTCGGCCTTGGCGCTGTCGATGAAGCCACAGGTGTTGACGACCACGACATCTGCGTCGTTGTACTCGGGCGTGACTTCGTACCCTTCGGTGCGGAGCTGGGTCAGGATGCGTTCGGAGTCGACCAGGGCTTTCGGACAGCCCAGGCTGACGAAGCCGACTTTGGGGGAAGACATGGGATACCTCGGTGGGCGCTGCCGGCGCCGATGATCAAATAGTGCGCAATTTTAGCGCGGCGGGGCAGGGGGCGGTATTTTACCGGGTTGGGGCGTCCGTGCCCGCTTGGGGCCAGGAACCTCACGGCGCCCCGCGCCGATACAGCGCCAGCGTGGCGGCCAGGCCCATCATCAGGCTGCCGCAGACGCGGTTCATCCAGCGCAGGCCGGCGCCGCGGAAGGCGCGCACCAGCTGCGCGCCCAGCGTGGCATAGGCCAGCATGGTCGCGACGTTCATCAGCGCCAGCACGGCGGCCAGGGTGGCGTACTGGGCGAACAGCGGCGCGGCGGGATTGATGAACTGCGGCAGGAAGGCGGACATGAACAGCAGCGCCTTCGGGTTGGTCAGCGCCACCATGAAGCTGCGCAAGCCCAGCTTGAAGCCGCTGGCATGGCGCGCGCCGGCATCGTCGGCCGGCATGACGAAGGCCGCGTCCGAGCGCAGCATCTTCCAGCCCAGCCAGGCCAGGTAGGCCGCGCCAACCCATTTGACCGCCTGGAAGGCGACCTCGGACGCCGCCAGCAACACGCCCAGGCCGGACGCCACCGCGCCGACCAGGATCATGTCCGCCAGCACCGCGCCGGCCATGCCCCAACAGGCGACGCGCACGCCGTGGCGCGAGCCGTTGCTCATGGCCAGCAGTACGGTGGGGCCGGGGGTGACGATGGCGACGGCCGAGGCCAGGACGAACAGCAGCAGGGTGGCGGTGGACATGAAGGGCTCCGAGGCAAGCGGCCAGTGTGGCGCGGCCGGCGCGGTTCGTCCAGCGAACTGGCTGTCTTGTCAGCGGGGCTGCGTCCAGGCGCGGCGTCGTTTCTGTTGACGTTGGGGCAGGATCAGGATGCGCCAGGAGTCAATGCGCGCCCGGGGACGCTCCTCGATATTCCAAAACGTCATGGGAAGGCGCGCCGCCGCTGGCGACGAGCAGGCGGCGTTCCATGCGCGCCAGCGCCGACAAGGCAGCCAGGATCACCCGTGGATGCGGCGAGCCCTGCAGGCAGATGTCCGCGTCGGCCAGCATGAGCCTGGCCAGACAGGCTGGGCCGGCGTCGTCGTTCACCAGCGCGATCACGCCGGATACCTGCGGACAGTGCGGTATCGCGAAGAAGCGTTGCAGCCAGGCCGATTCGCCTTCGACCAGCAGATAGTGCCGGCCCGGGGCGCCGGCGCGCGCGTACAGGCTGGCCTGGGTTTCGGCATAGAAGCAGATGGCGGAAACGGAATCCCGGACGCTGGCCGCCAGGCGCGCGGCGCGATCGATGTGCTGGGCGTGTACATGCAGGGTATGCAGGAAAGCGAAGTGAGTCACGGGACGGAAGGGAAACAGACGGGATACGGCATTGTCCGAATGCGACGAGGGATTTGGGAATCAGACGGTTCTTAAAACCCTCCCGGGGCACCCACTGGTGAATGAGACAATCAATTCGGAAACGTCTGATATTCCTTGGCGCAGCATCCCGCTCTAATCACTCCCTTGCTGACCGCCGACGCGTGTGCGCCTGTCCTGCCGGGCCTGTTTCGCTCCCAGGGGTAGCAGCGTCCCCAGGAGATTACGAACCATGCTGTCCTATCGCGTCTTGATCGTCGATGATCAGCTATTGCAACGCGAATATCTGAAAAGCCTGTTCATCCAGGCCGGCATCGCGCAGGTGGATACGGCCGAGAACGGCTGTCACGCCCTGAGCCTGCTGGAGCAGCAGCGCTATGACCTGGTCCTGAGCGATCTGCTCATGCCCGAGCTGGATGGCGTACAGCTGATCCAGCGCCTGTCCACCTACGAGGCGCCGCCCTTGCTGGCGGTGATCAGCTCGTCTCCCAAGCGCCTGATCTCCGGCGCCAGCCTGGTCGCCAAGACGCTGGGCATGCGCGTCATCGACCAGTTGTCCAAGCCGGCCCAGCCGCAAGCCATCATCGCGCTGGTGGCCAAACTCAAGGCGGCCTCGCGGCTGAAGGCCGAATCGCTGGTGTCGGGTCAGGTGTTTGATCGTTCCGCGCTGCAGCATGCGTTGGCCTCGGGCGAGGTACGGGCCTGGTTCCAGCCGAAGATGCGCATCGCCGACGGCTCGGTGAGGGCGGCGGAGGCGCTGGTGCGCTGGGTGTTGCCCGATGGCAGCGTGCTGCTGCCTGGCCAGTTCCTGCCGGCCCTGATACTGGACGAGCTGGAAGATGAGCTGCTATTGTCAATGCTCGCGCAGACCATTACCGCGCAGCATGCGTGGCAGCAGCATGATTTCCGGATGGAGGTGTCGGTCAATCTGCCGACGCACCTGCTGCAGGACGCCGACCTGCCGGATCGTCTGTACGACCACGTCATGCGCCTGGGCGGCAGCCCCCAGGACATCTGCTTTGAACTGACCGAGGGTACGACCACGGATGCGATAAGCGACTATTACGCGGGCGCCTGCCGCTTGCGCATGAAGGGATTCGGCCTGGCCCAGGATGATTCCGGCCAGGGCTACAGTTCGGTGTTCAACCTGGTCTCCACGCCCTTCACCGAACTCAAGATCGACCGTTCCCTGATCAGCCGCTGCACGGCCGACGAGGGCGCGCAGGCTGCGGTCGAGAGCATCGTCTCGCTGGGCCGGCGACTGGCCCTGAACGTGGTGGCCGAAGGCGTCGAAACCTGGGAACAGCTGGCCTTGTTGAAGAAACTGCAGTGCGATATGGCGCAGGGTTTCCTGATATCCCGCGCGCTGACTCCGGAATTATTGCTGGGCTTCCTGAAACGGAATCCCATCGTCTCCCGATGATCCGCGCCACATCCCGGCACTCGCGCATCGCCTCCATCGGCGATCTGGCCCGGGTTTCGCTGCGCATGCAGGTCCTGTTCATCGTCACGCTGATCCTGGCCATCATCATGCTGGCCCTGTGCTATTGGATGATCAACAGCCTGATCAACGTGGCCAGCACGGATGCGCGGCAGCACTTCCAGAAGCTGGCCTACAACCTGCACGGGCAGGAGTCGTTCCTGGCCCGCGCCATCAAGAATGAAGCTACCCGGCTGAGCCTGACCGTGGCGCAGGGCGGCCCCACATCGTTCGAGCTGATCGACAGCGACGCCAGCACCTATACCTACGAAGGCCAGAGCGGGAGCCTGGCGATGCCGTACATCATCAAGGTCAGCCGCAACGATTCGTCCGCCGGCGGCGACCACAGCCGGCGGCTGCAGACCGTGGCGGCCGGCCTGGCGAACCTCTACGGGTCCTACCGCAGTCCCTGGCAGCAGCCCGGGATGCAGGTGTTCCTGCTTGACCTGAACAGCCCGCTCAGCATCTCCGTGCCCTGCTCCGAGGATTCCATGACGGATGACGTGCATCGCTGGTGGCGCTGTCCGCTGTCGGCGAATCGGGTGCGGGAATTGATCTATACCCAGACGGCGAAAGTCAGTCCCAGCGGGCTGCGATGGATCAACGTCAACCTGCCGGGCAACGGTCAGGACCGGCTCGGCTACATCATCTACAGCGCGATCGAGTTGCCGGATGCCTTGTGGGCGCCCGAGACCCCCAAGCGCAACCTGGTGCTGGCCACGTTTTTCGAAATGCGCGACGTGTACAACGGCGACGCCGCATACGGCCGGGCCTATTTCCAGTACCTGGGCACCTCCCCCGGCCTCGCTCCCGCGTCCGACGGCCCCCACGAGCATGGTGCGCTGGAGGAGGTCGAGAGCAATGTGCGCTTTGGGTGGGAAGGGGTGTTGATCGACACTTGGTGCGAGGACGGCTGGGCGGCGGGTTACCTGGTCCCCTATGACCAGTTCTTCCAGGCCGCCCGCTGGCAGCCGCTCTCTTTCGTCGGCTTGCTCCTGCTCTGCGCGGTCGGCAGCATGGTGCTGTATCGGCGCCATCGCAACCTGGTGGTGAGGCCCGCCCAGGCCAGCCACGAACGCGTGGTCGAAAGCGAATCCTTCAACCGGGCCGTGATCGATGCGGCCCGCGTCGCCGTCTGCGCGCTGCGCATTTCCGACCGACAGGTCGTCGCCAAGAACCAGCTGGCGGAGGAATGGCTGGGGGACGTGGAAATCGTCAGGCAGCTGGCCCTGGCGCCGGACGGCGCCGTCAGCGACGTCGAGATCAATGGCCGGCACCTGAGCTTCATCGCCTCGCGCCTGACCTACCGCGGCGAGGAGGTCATTCTTGCCACCTTCAGCGATATCAGCGATCACAAACGCGTGCAGGCCGCGCTGGCGCAGGCCAAGCGCGCCGCCGACGATGCCAACGCGGGCAAGACGGTGTTCCTGGCCACCATGAGCCATGAGATCCGCACGCCGCTCTACGGCACGCTGGGCACGGTGGAATTGCTTGGCCTCACGCCCCTGACCAATCTGCAGCGCGGCTATCTGCGCACCATACAGACCTCGTCCGCCGGCCTGCTCAACGTCATCAACGACATTCTGGACGTCTCCAAGATCGAGTCGCGGCAGATGACGCTCAAGGACCAGCGCCTGGATCCGGCCGCGCTCACCGAGGAGGTGATGCAGTCGTACGCGGCCACTGCTGACGCCAAGGGCCTGCAGTTCTTCGCCACCATCGCCACCGACGTCCCGGTCTATGCGCACGGCGACGCCCTGCGCATCAAGCAGGTGCTGAACAACCTGGTTAGCAACGCCATCAAGTTCACCGAGGCCGGCTGGGTGCGGATCGACCTGGTCAGGGCAGGCGAGGCGGACGGCGCCGCCGTGCTGGAATGGCGTATTGCCGACACCGGCCTGGGCATACCGGCGAACCAGCAGCAGATGCTGTTCCAGCCGTTCTACCAGGCCCATGGCTCGCCCGGCCATACGATGCCCGGCACCGGGTTGGGGCTCTATATCTGCCACAGTCTTTGCGAGCTGATGCAGGGCAGCATCACGCTGGACAGCAGTCCGGGCCGGGGCAGCACGTTCATCTTCCAGCTGCCGCTGCGGGTGACGGCGGACGCCGCGCGCCTGGCTGGCGGCGGTGAAATCGCGCCCGCGCCCGCGGTATGGGTGCGCGCGCCGGTGGCCGACGTGGCGCAGGACACCTGCGCGTGGCTGGCGCTGGCTGGCGCCAGCGCGCGGCCCATCCACGGCAGCAGCGTGCCCGCCAAGCGGGACGGCATCCTGGTGGAATTGCTGCCCGAGCGGCTGCCGCCGATCGAATGGAATGGTCCGCGGGTGTCGTGCATTCCAGACGGACCGGACAAGCCGCAATGGAGCCTGTCCGAAATACATGTCACCAGCCATCTGCGGCACAGCATCGTCGAAGCGGTCGCGCTGGCGCAGCGCGAGCGGCCGTCGGCCGACCTGCCCGCGACCGACGGGGACGCCGACGATGGCCGCGCGTCCGAGTACCGGCCGGATGCCGGCTTGCGGCGCCTGGGACTGCGGGTGCTGGTGGCCGAGGACAATCCGGTCAACCGGAACCTGCTGGTGCGCCAGCTGGAGGAGCTGGGCTGCGAGGTCACGCTGTGCGCGGACGGGCTGGAGACGCTGGCGCGCTGGAGCGCGGACGAATTCGATGTGCTGGTCACCGACATGAACATGCCGTTGATGAACGGCTATGAACTGGTGCGCACGTTGCGTGCCCGCAGCACCAATGCGCCGATCATCGGCTTGACGGCCGACGCGCTGCAGACGCAACGGGATGCCGGTTTCGCCGCCGGCCTTAACGCATGGGTGGTGAAGCCGGTGGACCTGCGCACGCTGCATGATGCGCTGAGCACCGCCTGCGCGAGAATCATCGGCTCCAAGTTCGCCGGACCGCCGCCGCCGACCAAGCCCAAGGAGCTCTTCGACAGCCATTTGCGCGCGGCCTTCAATACCACCATGCGCGAGGACATGGCGTCGATGCGGGCGGCCCTGGCCGCGCGCGACGCGCCCGCGGCCGTCGCGACCCTGCACCGGATGCGCGGATCGCTGGCCGTGATGAACGCCGAGGACATCGCGCGGTTTTGCGGCGTGCTGGAACAGAAGATCGCCGAGGAAGGAATGACAGCGATGCTCGAGAACGCGGTCAAGAGCACGCTGGCCCAGTTGACCGAAAGATTCACGGAGTTGTAGCCCCCGGGCCCTGTCCGGAAAGATCGCAGGAAGCCTTGTCGAAAGCATCAAAATGGGAGCAAGAAGAATGACACGAATCCTGCTGGCCGATGACCATCAAGTGGTGATCCTCGGCGTTCGCAATGTGCTCGAAGGCGCTGGCCGCCACCAGATCGTCGGGGATGCCACCAATGCCGCGGAGCTGATCCGCAAGACGCGCGAGTTGGCGCCCGACGTCATCATCACCGACTACAACATGCCGTCCGAGGATGGCTACAGCGACGGCTTGGCGCTGGTGCAGTACCTGCGCCGCAACTTTCCCGACGTGCGCATCCTGATCCACACCATGATCACCTCGCCGGTGATCGTCGCCAGCCTTTATGAAGAAGGCGTCAGCGGCGTCGTGTTCAAGAGCCGCGATCTGGGGGAAATCCTGACGGCCCTGGACACGTTGGAGAGGAATCAGGTGTATCGCAGCGGGCCCCATTCCCTGGCGGCTTCCTTGCCTGGCGCCCCGCAGGACGCGGCCACGCGGATCGGCCGCCTTTCGCCCAAGGAGCTGGAAGTGCTGCGGCATTTCCTGGCGGGCACGTCAGTGGGAGAGATCGCGCGCATCATGAATCGCAGCGTCAAGACGGTCAGCACGCACAAGGTCGCCGCGATGCGCAAGCTGGACGTGGAAACGGATCACGAGCTGGTGATGTTCGGCGTCAATTACGACCTTTTCAAATGACGCGTGCGTCTGGAGTCCTGTCGTTGTTCCGTGGCGGGAACAAGGGCATCGAGAGGGAGTTTTTCTCATGAATCGCAGCTTTCCCCGCCGCCGTTTCCTGGGCCTGACGCTCGCCGGCCTGGCGCCGGCCTTGCCGCCTGGCGAGAGCCGGGCGGCGGCGCCTGTCGAAATCACCGTCATGGCCTATGGCGTGGATGCCTTCGACGAGAAGTACACGAGGACGGTGATCCGGCCGTTCGAGGCTGCGCATCCGGGCATCCTGGTGCGCTATTACGCGGTCCGCGACTCGCGCAATGCCCTGGCGGTGCTGCGTTCGCAGCGCATGACGCCGAACATCGACGTCGTGATACTGGACCCGCCCAACGCCCGCATGGCACAGAGCGAAGGGCTGCTTGCGCAGATGAATCCACAGCTCGTGCCGAATGCCGCCGACCTGGGCGTCATGGGCCGCGAGCTGGGATTCTGGGCGCTGCCAGCCATGTATGACTCCATGACGCTGGTGTACGCCAAATCGGCCTTTGCGCAGCCACCCAGGAGCTGGCGCGAGCTGTGGGACCCCAAGCATCGCGGCAAGGTCGCCATTTCGACCAATGCCAACGTCAACGGCAGCATGATCGCGTTGACCGCGCTGGCCAATCGGTTGGCCGGCAGTCCTGATGACGCCGCTGATCTGGATCCCGGCCTCGAGTACCTGGAAAAGCTCGGCCCCAACGTCCAGACCTGGACGCCTCGTCCGAGTCAATACTGGCTGGTGGCGCGCAGGCAGGTGTTGCTGGCCGTGGGTTGGAATTCCCGCAGCCAGAGTCAGATGGACAGCCTGAGCGGCTATGGCGTGACGGTACCCAGCGAGGGAACCGTCGCCGTGCCCATCCTGATCGCCCAGGTCGTCGGCCGGTCCAACGGCAAGGCGGCGCAAGCCTTCATCAATTTTTCACTGGGCGCGCAGGTGCAACAGGCGTTTGCCGAGGCGATGTACTACGCGCCGTCGAACCAGAAGGCCAAGATTGGCGAGGCGGCGCGCGCCAGGATACCGCTGTTGTCGCCGGGCGTCGCCGCCAGGCTGATCCCGCTGGACTGGGCTGGGGTGACGCCGGCCCAGCTGTCCCATATGCGGGCGGCGTGGCTGACGCGCATCATGAAGCCGGCGCCTTAGGCCTGATAAGCCTGTCACTTATTTGAGGGTTATTACTACCGGAATTGTCTGATGGTGCGGTGCGGTGTCGGGTTGTTACCTTAGTTTCCGTGATGAATGCGCCGGGCGCCACAAGGTTCCGGGCAGCCCAGCACGAGACTTCCGACACGTACCTACTTGGCTTATCAGACACTCATGAAACACCGTAACAGCAAGCTCCTCGCCGCTCTCTTGGCCTGCGCCGCCAGCGCGGGCGTCATGGCTCAGTCGAACGCACCCACGTTCAAGATCAACGTCATCGGCACGATTGCGCCGGGCAGTTGCACCCCGACGACGGGCGATTTGACGTTCGACATGAAGGAAATCAATACGAAGACGTTGAACAACGACAAGCCGACCATGCTCGATATGATCACGAAATCGGTGAAGATTACGTGCTCCGCCGACACGTCGATTGCTCTGAGCGCGCAAGCGACGCAAAGTGCTTCGTCGGCATACACGACGAATATGGAGAACCACACCACCGCGAAGACCTATACCTCCGCCAATGCGTTGTACGACCTGGTCAATGCCGCCGATACGAACAGCCGTGTCGGCGTGTTCGCCATGCAGTTCCGGAATTTCACGTACACAGGTGGCGGCAAGGGTTCAACCCCCAGCACGGCATTGATCATCAAGAGCGAAGACAGGAATACGTGGGCCTATCTCGCCAACACGAATGATTGGGATGCCGCGCAGCTCAAGAAGAATGGCAGCAACTTGATCTCGTTCGCCGATAAGGGCGCCAACACTGTGCCCGTCTTGGCTTCAGTCTATGAAGGTCAGCTGATCGTGGCGCCGATGCTCCTGCCCAAGAAGGACCTGATCCTGACCGGGGATCTCAAGTTCACGGGCGGCGCGGTGATCACTTTGAACTACATCTGATTCAGGTCGCATCGCTTAACGCGCGCTTCGATATTCCGAGAGCAACATGAAACATATTCAATACAGCAAGATCCTGCGCGCGGTCCTGGCATGCGCAGCGGGCGTGGCGGTCGTCGTGCCGATAGTGGCCACCGCACAGTCGACGGGCGCGGCATCAACGCCGGCCGCAGCCGGATCGGCGACGGTAAACCTGAACGTCGCCGTGGGAGGTACGCTCACTCCGGGAAGCTGCACTCCCGACGCCGGTGACGTCAACTTCAACTTGAACAAGATCAACGTCGATTCGTTGCGAGACAAGACGGAAACCCCGCTCGCTCCCATCGTCCAGTCCTTGACTATCAAGTGCGATGCGGATACGCGGGTTGCCCTGTCCGCGCGCGGAGATACCAACCTGCCCGTTGCCTCCGAAACCGGACTCACGCATGTGGCCACGGGCATCGTCGCTGAAGCGAAGAAGGGTTATATCTATGACTTGGTCGACCAGGCGACATCGAAGGAGCGCATTGGCCGGTATGTCCTCCAGTTTCGAGATTTCCGTTATACGACTGGATCGTCAAACGGGACACCCCTCAAGGCCCTGGTCGTGACCAGTGCCGATAAGAACACGTGGGTTAACGCTGCGGATTCGGTGGCCCATGCCTCGCAGCTGAAGGCGGATGGTTCCACCTTCGTGAGCTTCGCCGCTGAAGGCAAGGTCTCCGAGGCCGTGATGGCGAAGTTGTTTACCGGCAACATCGTGATCGGCGCGGTCATCCTGCCGAAGTCGCAGCTGAAGGTCAATGCCGATCTGGCGTTTCACGGCACGACCATCATCACTCTCAGCTATATCTGATCCGAAGGTTGGCCGTCGCGAGCGTTGTGCCGGCCAACCGATGGGCATGAACAATGAAACTTCGAATTTTGTTCGCTTGGGCTTGTCTTGTTGCGCCGATGGCAGGGCAGGCGCAGAACCCCTCCTTCAATGTGACGGTGCAGGGAGAACTCAAGCCCGCCGCTTGCACGATGCAGCTTTCTGAACAGGGGGTCTTCAACTACGGCAAGGTGAAGTTGAAGGATCTGAACCGGGATACGTTCACGCTGCTGCCGGTGGTCGATCGGGAATTGCGCATCTCCTGTGCGGCCAAGACCCTCGTGGGGCTGACTGCCAGCGATTCCAACGCCGGATTGGTGCCGTTCAAGGATGCCATTGTTTTTTTCGGTGGACGAGGCAAGAGCTGGTCGGCCGATCGCCAATACGGCTTGCGCGATGAGGCTGGACGCGCCATCGGATCCTGGGCCTTGCTGCTGGTCCCGGGTTTCCTGGTGGACGGTCAAGTCACGGACTCGATCTACAGCGGCGACGGCGGCAAGTCCTGGCAGCCGTCGGTTGGCAACTTCTTCCATGACGACGGCAGCGTGGAAAGCTGGAGCCTGCCCGGTCTGAAGCAACCGGCCTTCGGCAGTGAATTCGTGGGTTCCGTGTGCATCCAGGCCGCGCTGAACCGCAGCGCCCAGCTCGGTGTGTCGGCCGAGGTTCCCTTCAGCGGCAACGCGATCCTGACGCTTGTCTACATCTAGCGGCCGACGCCGCCTCGTGCCGGGAGAGCCGGCTGACCATGAAGCCTTACTTGAATTTCCTGTACGCCCTGACGGGTATTGCATTCAGCGCGGCGAGTTTCGCCGCCTCTCCCGCGTCGCAAGCCGCCAATTGCCGCATCCAGCTGGGCGGCGGCGCCGTGGTCGACTACGGCAAGATCAAGCGCAACCTGCTGCGCGCCGCCGAGGCCGCGCCGCTGCCGCCGCAACAACGCAACATCACCATCAGCTGCGACCAGCCGGCGACGGTCGCGCTGCGCCAATCCGGCGGCGATGGCAGCGCCAGTCCCCTGGCCAGCAGCCGGCTCGGCGTGACGCCGCAGGCCAGCCAGGGCCTGGGCCTGGCGGCTGGCAGGAACCTGGGTGCGTTCGTACTGCGCTGGCGGCGCGATACCGCCACGCTGGACGGCTCGCCGGCGCGCCTGATCGTGTCGTCCGACGGCGGCGCGACCTGGCGCGAGCTGGACGCCGACGCGGCCCTGGACGCCAACGACCTGATCGCCTGGACTCGCGACACGCAGCGTCGCCCGTCCAGCGGCCGCACGCTCGCCGTCGGCGTGCGGCTCGAGGCGGCCATCGCACCGACCTCCACGCTGTACCTGGGCCGCGAGGTCCAGCTCGACGGTGCGATAGATCTGTCGGCCGTTTTCCCGTAGGGCACCTTACCCGATGACCTTCTTCGCGGGCCGGCAACGGCCGGCTTGACCACGTCCATTTTCCTGCTGATTGATATGAAAACCATCCTGACCTGCGTTTCCCTGGCCTGCGCGCTGCTGGCCAACCCCGCCGGCGCCGCCGGCGTCGTTCCCGAAAGCTCGGTGCTGCTTGTTGACGAGGCTACCGGCGAGGGTTCGATGATCGTGCAGAACACCGATACGGCGCCCGTGCTGCTCTACACCACCATCGAGAACATCGCCGAGGACCAGGAAGAGCTGGTCGTCGCCACCCCGCCCATGGCGCGACTGGAGGCCGGCCAGTCGCAGCTGGTGCGTTTCATGCTGACCAAGAAGGAACCGCTGGCCACGCAGCGCCTCAAGCGTGTGTCCTTCGAGGGTATCCCCGTGGCGAGTGGCACCGAAAATCAGGTCCAGACAACCTTTCGCCAGAATATTCCCATGGTCATCCAGCCGCGCTCGCTGGAGAAGCTGAAGGATCCGTGGACGCGCCTGACCGCGACCGTGGACGGTGACCGGCTGAGGTTGTGCAATGACAGTGGTTACGTGGTGCGCCTGGCGCAGCAGGTACGCCTGGACAGCGGCAATATCGCCGTGCTGCTGCCCAAGACCTATGTGCTGCCGGGCGAGCGCCTGGATCTGCCCGTCAAGGGCAAGCAGCCGGGCGCCGCCGGCACGGTCACGATCTGGCCGGCCACGGTTTACGGCTATGCCGTGGGCGCCTATGCCATCACCTTGTCGGGCGCCTGCAAGCCCACGCCAGGGAAATGAGGCCGCGCGCGCACGCGGCGGCGGGCCTGGCTGCGATTCTCTGCATGACGGTCTGCGCTGCCGCGTTCGCGCAGCAGTTCGATCCCCAAACCCTCAAGCGGCTGGGCATCTCGCCCGAGGCCGCGGCCTACTTCAGCAAGACCGCGCGCTTTCTGCCCGGCGTCAGCCGGGTGCGCCTGCTGGTCAACGGCACAGACCTGGGCACGATGGACCTGCGCTTCAGCGATGAAGGCACGCTCTGTTTCACGCCCGAGCTGTTGCAGCGCGCCGGCCTGAAGGTGCCCGACGGCACGTCGGAGGAGTCCTGCCAGGATTACCGCAAGGCCTACCCGGAAACCGCCATTACGCAGCTGCCGAACCAGTCCCAGGTCGATATCGTGACGCCGCTGGCGGCGCGCGCCCCAGTCGAGCAGGCGATCCAGGGACAGTATGCCTCGGGCGGAGCCGCTGCCATGATGAACTACAACGTGAGCGGCTCGCGCAGCGGCAGCGGCGATTCGGGCTACCAGTATCTGCGCGCCTATACCGAAACGGGCGTGAACATCGCCGACTGGATCCTGCGCAGCCGCCAGGACTATTACTCGCAAGGCGGACGCTCCACCTTCACGCAGGGCGATACCTACGCGCAGCGCGCCGTGCCGAGCATGCGCTCCACGTTCCAGGCGGGCCAGATCTCGCCCGCGGGTTCGATGTTCGCCGTCGGCACTTTGCGCGGCGCGCAGCTATTTCCCGAACAGGCGCTGCGCCAGACGCTGGCCTCGGGCGTCAACTTCAGCGGCATCGCCACGGGCCAGAGCCGGATCGAGGTGCGGCAGCTGGGCCGGTTGATCCTGATGACACAGGTGCCAGCAGGCGCCTTCACCATCAACGATGTGCCGATCGTCAGCGGCAATTCTGACCTGGAGGTCCAGGTGATCGCCGCCAGCGGCGAACGGCAGCAGTTCGTCGTGCCGGCCGCATCGTTCGGCAATGTGCGCAACGTCGCCCCGCAGGGGCTGTCCGTCGCGGTGGGGCGCTACCAGGCCTCGCGCGGCAGCGACAGCCGGACGCCGCTGGTTGCCACCGTCAGCAACGGCTGGCGCCTCGGCAGCCGCGGCACCCTCAACGCCGGTGTCGTGGTTTCCGCCCCGTATCGTGCGCTGGCCGCCGGGGTTTCCGTCAACCCCAGCGACGCCATCAGCGCTTCGATCGGCGTGCGCGCGTCCAGCGCCAGTTTTGCGGGCGAGAAGCTCCTGGGCCAGCAGATCACGGCGAACGTGTCGGTCGTGCCGGTCGAGCGGTTGTCCACGAGCCTTTCGGCCACCTTGCAGACGCAAGGCTATCGCGACTTGGCGCAGGTGGTGCAGGTGGCGCGCACGAATGGCGGGATTTCGTCCAGCGCGAGCCAGGCCTACACCGCGAGCTTGTCGTGGTTCGTCCCGACCCTGGGTGCGTTTTCCGCAAGCTATACCACCAGTCGCCTGTCCAACCAGGAAGGCAAGCGCAATCGCGCGACGTTGTCCTGGAACCGGAGCTTCGCCCGTACCTCGATGAGCCTATCCGTGGCCAAGGATCTCAGCACGGGCACCCGGGCACGATCAGACAACCAGTATTTCCTGACACTCAGTTTCCCCCTGGGCAGCGCCAACGCCAGCACGTACTTCAGCAAGTCGGGCGACAGCGGCAGCGTCGGCGCCAGCTATTCCGCCATGGTCAGCCCGCAGTTCAGTTACAACGTCACCTCGAGCGTTGCCAGGCCCGGCGGCGCGGTCAACTCGTCGGCGTCGATCGACGCGATGCCGCGCTACGCGCGGGTCAATCTGTCGGCCAGCCGCGGTCCGCAGGGCGACGTGTCGACGAACTGGGGAGTACAGGGTTCGATGGTGGGCGCGGGAGGCGTGGTGGCGTTCTCGCCCTATGAGGTGGGCGACACATTCGGCATCGCCAAGGTCGGCGACCTGGGCGGGGTGGAAATCCAGACGCCTTCGGGTCCGGTCTGGACGGACGCCTGGGGCAACGCCGTGATTCCGGGGCTGACGGCCTATGGCGAAAGCTCGGTGGAGATCAGCACCGCCAGCCTGCCGCGCAACGCCAACCTGCCGAACGGCGTTCAATCGGTCAAGCCGGCCCGCGGCTCGGTGCAGGTGTTGGACTTCAATCTGCGGCAGGTCCAGCGCTACCTGCTGGCCGCCGTCCTGGAGACCGACCGGCAGCCGCTGGCCGAGCGCCTGCCGGTGATGGACGGACGCGGCAACCTGGTGACGCTGGTCGGTCGGCAGGGACAGATCTTCCTGGACGATGACTATCCCGCGCCGTTGCAGGTGACGCTGCAGGATGGCAGCAAGTGCTATCTGGAGTTCACGCCCGAGGGCAAGCCGGACCCGGATCGCCCCTACCAGGACGCGCTGGCCGTGTGCCGCAAGCTTCCGCCCGGGAAGGCGGCGTCGTAAGGAGGGCGGAGCCCGGGGAAGACGAGGTTCTGGACGCGTTCGTCCGGCGTCCCGGGCGGCCTCTTGCCGGCGCGGGCGCCGCCGCCGGGCTACCATAGCGGTCTTATCCCTTGATTTCCTGCCATGTCCACGCGTTCCGACACCCCCCATCTGGCCCCGCCGCTGTCTTCTGTCCTGCTTTCCAGCGCGGGGGTGGTCGAAGAGGTCCTGGACGGCCGGTCCCTGACCGAGGCGCTGGCCGACGTCGAAAGCGCGCTGCGCCCGGCAGTGCAGGCGGTGTCGTTCCACGCGATGCGCTATCTGGGCTGGGCCGACGCGGTCGGGCGGGAACTGGTGCAGCGCTATCCCAACGTCCTGTTCGAGTCCCTGCTGCTGGTGTCGCTGACCCTGCTCAAGGCGGAAGGCGAGGCCGCGGCCGCCGTGCCGGGCATGCCGGTCTACGCGCCGCACACGGTGGTGGATCAGGCCGTGACGGCCGCGTCCAAGGCTCGCGCGCTGGCTTCGTTCAAAGGGTTGCTCAACGGCTGCCTGCGCCGCTTCCTGCGCGAGCGCGAGGCGCTGGCGGCGGCCGTGGCCGACAGCCCCGAGGCCCAATGGAACCACCCGGGCTGGTGGGTCAAGCAGTTGCGCGTGGCCTATCCGCAGCACTGGCAGGCGATCCTGCAGGCCGCCAATCTGCCGGCCCCGCTGACCTTGCGGGTGAACCGCCGCCGCGCCAGCCGCGAACAGGTGCTGGCCGCGTTCCAGGATGCCGGCCTGGCGGCCGAGCCGGTGGGCGCGGCCGGCCTGGTGGTGGCGACGCCCCGGCCGGTGGTCCAGCTGCCAGGCTTCGCCGAGGGCTGGTGGTCGGTCCAGGACGCCGGCGCGCAACGGGCCGCCGAATTGCTGGCTCCGGCCGACGGCATGCGGGTGCTGGACGCCTGCGCGGCCCCGGGCGGCAAGACCGCCCACCTGCTGGAGCTGGCGGACATCGACCTGCTGGCCCTGGACGCCGACGCCGGCCGCCTGGAGCGGGTCGGCCAGAACCTGGACCGGCTCGGCCTGGGCGGCGACCGGGTGCGGCTGCAGGCCGCCGACGCCGCCGACCTGGACGCCTGGTGGGACGGCAAGCCCTTCGACGCCGTGCTGGCCGACGTGCCGTGCACCGCGTCGGGCATCGTGCGGCGCCATCCCGACATCCGCTGGCTGCGCCGCGAGAACGACCTGCGCCGCACCGCCACGCTGCAGACCCGCATCCTGGACGCCCTCTGGCGCACCGTGGCGCCGGGCGGGCGCCTGCTGTATGTGACCTGCTCGGTGTTCCCGATCGAGGGCACGCGCCAGGCGCTGGAGTTCCTGCAGCGCCACCCCGAGGCCCGGCGCCTGGACGCGCCCGGCCAGCTGCTGCCAGTTGCGGTCGATGCAACACCGGCAGAGCAACAGGACGGATTTTTCTACGCCTTGTTTGCCAAGCCGTCCTGAATCGCCAAGAATAAGGGGCATAACGGTGTAGCGGTGTCGTATGTCCATCATTTCGCGCTTATTTTTCGGGTTGTTGCTGGCTTCTGCCTTGCTGTTTCTCATGCCGGGCGGGCAGGCGCACGCTTCCGAGCCGCGCGTCGTCAGCGTCCAGCCCGCTGTGCGCGACGGCAAGCTCCAGATCGACGCCGACGTGGAATTCGAGCTGAACCAGCAATTGCGCGATGCCGCCCAGCGCGGCGTGCCGCTGTACTTCACCGCCGACCTCACCATCACCCGCGATCGCTGGTGGTGGTTCAACAAATCCCTGGTCGATACCACCCGCACCTGGCGCGTGACCTACAACGCGCTGACGCGGCAATGGCGGGCGGGCGTGGGCGAGCTGAGCTTCCCCGTGGCCTCGCTGGACGACGCCATGAGCGTGATCCGGCACATCCGCAACTGGCAGGTGGCCGACGCCGACGACTTCGATGAAGACACCCGTTACGACGGCCAGCTGCGCCTGCGGCTGGATACCTCGCTGTTGCCCCGGCCCTTCCAGGTGAACGCGCTGAACAGCAGTTCCTGGATCCAGGCCACGCCCTGGGTGGATTTCGTCTTCGAGATCAACGGCTTGGAGAAAGACCCATCATGAGGCTGCTGCTCAGGCTGGCCCTGGTGGTGGGCGCCATCAGCGGCCTGGGGCTGCTGGGCCTGTTGGCCTGGTCCACCGGCAATGCCTCGCGCTTCGCGCGCTATTACGACGTCCTGCTGATCCTGAACGGGATCTTCGCGCTGGCGCTGTTCGTCTGGGTGGTGGCGCTGACCGTGCGGCTGGCGCGGCAGATCCGCCGCCGGCAGTTCGGCGCCCGCCTGACCGCCCGTTTCGCCCTGGCCTTCGCGCTGATCGGCGTGGTGCCGGGCGCGCTGATCTACACCGTGTCGGTGCAGTTCATGTCGCGCTCCATCGAATCCTGGTTCAACGTGCGGGTGGACACGGCGCTGGAGGCCGGCCTGAACCTGGGCCGCGCGGCGCTGGATTCCCAGCTGGCCGACCTGGACGCCCGCGCCCGCTCGATGGCGGTGGAACTGAACCGCAATACCGACGTGGGCGTGTCGCTGGCCCTGACCCGCTTGCGCGAGGCCAACGGCGTGCAGGAGGCCATGGTGTTCACCGGCAGCGGGCGGATGGTGGCGTTTTCCACCAATCAGTATGGCCAGCTGCTGCCGGCCATGCCGCCGGCGGCCGTCCTGAACCAGCTGCGGGTGGCCCGAGGCTATTCGGCGGCCGAGGCCGACGATCCCGTCACGGCCGGCGCCGACGGCGGGCTGCATTTGCGCGTCATCATTGCGCTGACCGGCCCCGATCGCTACGACAGTCCGCTGAGCGCGGCCCCCGAGCCGCGCTGGCTGCAACTGCTCCAGCCCGTGCCCGAGCAGATCGCGCACAACGCCAACCAGGTCCAGCAGGGCTTTCGCGACTACCAGGAGCTGGCCCTGTCGCGGCTGGGCCTGCGCAAGCTCTACGGCATCACGCTGACGCTGGCGCTGCTGCTGGCCGCCTTCGGCGCCATCGCCGTGGCGCTGTCGCTGTCCAAGCGCCTGGTGCGCCCGCTGCTCAGCCTGGCCGCCGGCACGCAGGCCGTGGGCGTGGGCGACTACCGGCCGCTGCCCGAGCCGCCCGAACGCGACGAAGTCGGCCAGCTGACCCGCTCGTTCAACGCCATGACGCGCCAGCTCGACGAGGCCCGCCGCATGGTCGAGAGCAACCGCCAGCAGCTGGAACGCTCCAACGTCTATCTGGAAAGCGTGCTGTCGAACCTGTCGTCCGGCGTGCTGGCGTTCGACGAGTCCTTCCGCGTCACCACCGTCAACCAGGGCGCGCAGACCATCCTGCAGGCCGATCTGCGCTCGGTCATCGGCCGGCCGCTGGAAACCGTGGACGGCATGCTGGAGTTCGCCAACGTCGTGCGCCAGGCCTTCTCGGCCCACGCGGCGGTGGGCTCCGAGCGTCAGCACTGGCAGCAGCAGTTCGAGATCACGCCGGTCGCCTCGGCCGACAGCGACATCGCGCCCCAGCCGCTGACGCTGCTGGCGCGCGGCACCCACCTGCGGGTGGACGGCCGCGGCAACGGCTACCTGGTCGTGTTCGACGATATCACCGAGGTGATTTCCGCCAACCGCACCGTGGCCTGGGGCGAGGTGGCGCGCCGGCTGGCCCACGAGATCAAGAATCCGCTGACGCCGATCCAGCTGTCGGCCGAGCGGCTGGCCATGAAGCTGGAAGGCAAGCTGCCGCCGGCCGAGGCGCAGATCGTCGAGCGCTCGACCAATACCATCGTCAATCAGGTGGCCTCGCTCAAGCAGATGGTTGACGATTTCCGCGAATACGCGCGCACGCCGCCGGCCGTCATGCAGCGCATCGATTTCAACGCCCTGGTGGCCGACGTGCTGTCGCTGTACGGCTGGGACCCCGAGGGCGGCGGCGCCGGCCGCTTCGGCGAGAAGGCCCTGAACCTGGACGTGACGCTGGAAGCCGGCCTGCCGGCCATCGAAGGCGACCCCACGCAGCTGCGCCAGGTCATCCACAATCTGCTTTCCAACGCCCGCGACGCCATCGCCGAGCTGGGCGGGGAAGGGCGGGTCAGCGTGACGACCCAGCTCATGCGCAGCGAGCAGCCGGACCGCGCCGACCAGCAGGCGCTGCGCTTCACGGTGGCCGACACCGGCCCGGGCTTCCCGCCGCAGGTGCTGCAGCGGGCCTTCGAGCCCTACGTCACCACCAAGTCCCACGGGACTGGGTTAGGATTGGCGATCGTGCGCAAGATCGTTGAAGAACATGGCGGCCGGATCGACCTTGCCAACCGCAAGGACGGCGGCGCGCGGATTTCCATCTTGTTGACCCGGCTCGCGCCGGGAGCCGATACTATGGACGCGACCGCGCAAGAAAAGGATAATGCGGCTACGCAATAGGTGGATGCTTTATGGCCAGAATCCTGGTGGTTGACGACGAAGTCGGTATTCGCGAACTCTTGTCGGAAATCCTTTACGACGAAGGACACACGGTCGAATTGGCCGAAAACGCGGCGCAAGCGCGCGCCGCGCGCCTTCGCATGCGTCCCGACCTGGTGTTGCTGGACATCTGGATGCCCGACACCGATGGCGTGAGCCTGCTCAAGGAATGGGCCTCGCAGGGCATGCTGGACATGCCGGTGATCATGATGAGCGGCCACGCCACCATCGACACCGCGGTCGAGGCCACCCGCATCGGCGCCATGGATTTCCTGGAAAAGCCGATCACGCTGCAGCGCCTGCTCAAGACCGTCGCCGCCGGCCTGGCGCGCGGCCGCGCGCCCCATCCGGCGCCGGCGGCCGCTCATCCGGCCATCGCCAGCGCCGCCGTGGCCCTGGAAGACGAGCTCGACCCGCCGCCCCTGACCACCGCGTCGGCCGGCGAAGTGCCCGTCACGTCCAACGGCCAGCTGGGCAGCATCTCGCTGGACCAGCCCCTGCGCGAGGCGCGCGACGAGTTCGAGCGCATCTATTTCGAGTACCACCTGGTCCGGGAAAGCCACAGCATGACCCGGGTGTCCGAGCGCACCGGCCTCGAACGCACCCACCTCTACCGCAAGCTCAAGCAATTGGGCATCGAATCGGCCCGCAAGCGGGGCGCATGAAGATCCTGATCATGGGCGCTGGTCGCGTAGGCACCAGCGTGGCGGAGAACCTGGTGTCCGAGGAAAACGACATCACGGTCATCGATTCCGATCCCAGTCAGCTGCAATACCTGCAAGAGCACTTCGACCTGCGCGTGGTCCATGGCGACGGCGCGCAGGTGTCGGTGCTGGAAACCGCGGGCGCGGCCGACACCGACCTGTTCATCGCCTGTGCCGCGTCCGACACCGCCAACATGGTGGCGTGCAAGATCGCGCGCCAGCTGTTCAACATCCCGCGGCGCATCGCCCGCATCCGCTCGGCCGAGTTTCCCGAGCATCCCGAGCTGATGAGCGACGAGGGCTTCTGCATCGACGCCCTGATCAGCCCGGAGCGCAGCGTCACCACCTATCTGCACAGCCTGATCGAATTCCCCGAAGCCCTGCAGGTGGTGGAATTCGCCGAAGGCCGCGTCAGCGTGGTGACCGTGCGCGTCGGCCACGGCAGCCCGATGGCCCACCATTCCATCGACAAGCTGCGCGAGGTCTGGCCGGACGTGACCGCGCGCGTGATCGACGTGCTGCGCGGCGGGCGTCCGGTGCGCGGCGGCAGCGGCACCGTGATCGCGCCGGGCGACGAGGTGGTGCTGCTGGTCGACTCCCGCCATGCGCGCCGCGCCGTGCGCCAGCTGCGCGAGGCCGAGAAGGCCGTGCGCCGCGTCATGATCGCCGGCGGCGGCAACATCGGCCTGCGGCTGGCGCGCCAGCTGGCCGACGAGAACTACAGCGTGCGCATCATCGAGCACGACCTCAAGCGCTGTGAGTACCTGGCCACGCAGCTGCCCGACAACGTGCTGGTGCTGCACGGCAGCGGCACCGACGAGGACCTGCTCGAGCGCGAGAACATCGAGGACATGGACACCTGGCTGGCGCTGACCAGCGACGACGAAGACAACATCATGTCCTCGCTGCTGGCCAAGCGGCTGGGCGCGCGCAAGGTGATCGCGCTGATCAACCGCCAGGCCTACGGCGAGCTCATGCAGGGCAGCCATATCGACATCGCCGTGTCGCCGTCGCAGGCCACCATGAGCGAGCTGCTGCGCCATGTGCGGCGCGGTGACGTGGCCGCGGTGCACCGGCTGCGCCAGGGCGTGGCCGAGGCGCTGGAGGCCATCGCCCACGGCGACCGCTCCAATTCCAAGGTGGTGGGACGCCCGGTGGGCCAGATCAGCCTGCCCAAGGGCGCCAGCATCGGCGCGCTGGTGCGCGGCGACGAGATCATCCTGCCCGACGCCGACACCGTGATCGAGGCCGACGACCACGTGATCGTGTTCGTGCCCTCGCGCAAGCAGATGCCGCGCGTGGAAAAGCTGTTCCAGGTTTCCGCCTCTTTCTTCTAGCACGGACATGAAGCGCGTACTGGCCACCCTCTACATACTGGGCCTGACCATGGTGATGTTCGCCCTCACCATGCTGATCCCGCTGGTGGTCGCCTACGTCGGCCAGGACGCGGCGCGCGACGCCTTCCTGCACGGTTTCCTGCTGTCGATCGGCATCGGCGGCGGGCTGGCGGTGCTGACCCGGCGCAACCGCAGCGAACTGCGGGCGCGCGATGGCTTCGTGCTGGTGTCGGCCGTCTGGGCCGGCCTGCCGCTGCTGGCGGCGATCCCGCTGATGCTGTATTTCCATCGCGCCGGCATGCCGCTGTCCTTCACCGGCGCCTATTTCGAGGCCATGTCCGGCCTGACCACCACCGGCGCCACCGTGCTGACCAACCTGGACGCGCTGCCGCCGTCCATCAACCTGTGGCGCGCCACGCTGATCTGGATCGGCGGCATGGGCATCCTGGTGCTGGCCGTGGCCATCTTGCCGCTGCTGGGCGTGGGCGGCCACCAGGTCGTGCGCGCCGAGACGCCGGGCCCGATGAAGGACGAGCGCCTGACGCCGCGCATCGCCAGCACGGCCAAGGCGCTGTACGCGGTGTATTTCGTCTTTTCCATCCTCTGTTTCCTGTCCTACCGGGCCGTGGGCCTGTCCTGGTTCGAGGCGTGGTGCCACATGGCCACCACGATGGGCCTGGGCGGCTTTTCCACCTGGGACGACGGTTTTGCCCACTTCGATTCGGTGCCGGTGGAAATCGTGGCCATGGTGTTCATGCTGATCGCCGGCATCAACTTCGCCACCCATTTCAACGCCTTCCGCCAGCGCAGCGCGCGGGCCTATCTGCGCTGCCCCGAGGCCATCCCCTACCTGGTGGTCGTGCTGGGGGTGGGCCTGGTGATCTCGGTGTTCCTGTACGTCAAGGGCGTCTACGCCGAGCCGCTGCAGGCGCTGCGCTACGGCATGTTCAACACCATCTCCATGGCGACCACCACGGGCTACGCCAACACCGATTTCGCCCAATGGCCGCTGTTCGCGCCGTTGACCATGCTGCTGCTGTCGGGTTTCGCCACCTCCGCCGGCTCGACCGGCGGTGGCATCAAGATGATCCGCGCCATCCTGCTGATCAAGCAGGCGCGCAACGAGCTGGTCACCATGTTGCATCCCCATGCGGTCAGTCCGGTGCGGATCAACGGCCGCGCGGTGGAAGCCCGGACCATGGCCTCGGTGCTGGCCTTCATGCTGTTCTACGGGCTGTCCATCGCGGTGTTCACCAGCCTGCTGCTGCTTTCCGGCCTGGATCCCATCACGGCCTTCTCGGCCGTCTTTGCCAGCGTCAACAACACCGGTCCCGGGCTGGGTCCGGTCGGCCCGATGGGCAACTTCGCCGTGCTGTCCGACTTCCAGATCTGGGTCTGCACCTTCGCCATGCTGATCGGGCGGCTGGAACTGCTGACCGTGCTGGTGCTCTTCACGCCGATTTTCTGGCGGAAATAGGCCTGGGCCGGGCCGTACGCGACCCATTTTTGGCTCGAAATTTCTAAGGGATTACCCTTGATCGGGTAATCCCATCCCCGCTCGAAAGCCCCATTAGGACTGGTCCGATCGAATGAGTCGGCCGCTAGGCCCCGCCATTCCTACGCTGTAAGTGCTTGCTCACATGGCGCCGTGGGAAGAATTCGTGTGTTTCCTGATGTTGCACACAAATGTCACGATTCTCCATCTTTTTGCCACAAACCTGCGGCTATCATGCGTCCATAAGTCGTCGTCTAGCGCCCCCCGGGAAGTTGCCGGGCTTCAAGGCCGAACGACGCATTCCCTCATCAAACATCCGAAGGAGTCCGAGATGGAACAGATTCCGTTCGTTTCGTCGGCCCCGAACACCCTGGGCATCGAGCTCGAGCTGCAACTGATCGACCCGACCAGCTACGACCTGACGGCAGCTTCCGACGAGCTGCTCGCCCAGATGGCCAACCACCCCATCGCCGACCGCGTCAAACCGGAAATCACGCGGTCCATGATCGAATTGAATTCCTCGGTGCACGAGCACCCCATGGGCCTCTTGGCCGAGATGCGCGAAATGCGCGACGCGCTGGTCGAGGCGGCGGACGCCGTCGGCGTTTCCGTGGCGGGCGGCGGCGCCCACCCGTTCATGCGCTGGCAGGAACGCTCCATTTCCGACACGCCGCGCTTCCAGTACCTGGCCGAAATGTACGGTTACCTGGCGCGTCAATTCACCGTGTTCGGCCAGCACATCCACCTGGGCGTGAAAACCGGGGACGACGCCATCCGGCTGGTGCGCCGCCTGTCGCCCTATGTGCCGCATTTCATCGCGCTGTCGGCGTCCTCGCCCTATTGCGAGGGCGTGGACACGCTGTTTTCGTGCTCGCGCCTGAATGCCGTCAACAGCTTCCCGCTGGCGGGCCACATGCCGCCGGAAGTGAAGGACTGGTACCAGTTCGAGGCCCACCTGTCGCAACTGCGCGCCTATGGCCTGGCCGAAAGCATCAAGGACCTGTACTGGGACATCCGGCCCAAGCCTGAATTCGGCACGGTCGAGATCCGTGTCTGCGACACGCCGCTGACGGTCGAGCGCGCCTGCCAGATCGCCGCCCTGGCCCAGGCGCTGGCGGTGTTGCTGATGCGCGAGCCCGAGCCCAGCGACAAGGCCTGGCTGTGCTATCGCAGCAATCACTTCCAGGCCTGCCGTTTCGGCCTGCAAGGCAGCTATGTGACGCCCGAGGGCCAGCGCATGCGCCTGATCGACCACCTGCGCGCGCTGTTCCAGCGCCTGATGCCGGTGGCCGAGGAGCTGGGCACTGGCGACATGATCGCGGCCCTGCGCGACGACGCCATGCGCAGCGGCAACGATTCGCGCTGGCTGCGTAACCAGTTCCACCGCCTGCGCGATCTGCCGCTGGTGGTGGAGGCCATGTCCACGGCCTGGCGCGGCTCGAACCGCGAGCCGGCGCCGGCCGAGCCGGCCGCCGTGCTGCGCCGGCGCATCCGCGCCACGTCCGAGCCCATGGCCGCGCTGCCCGGCGCGGAGCCGGGCGTCATCGTGCCCGACCGCCTGCACTGAGCGCGGCGAAGGGGCGTTCAACGGGGGGCCTGCGGGCCCCCTTTTCTTTGGTCGCGGGCAGTTTTCAGGCGATCGGCGCCCAAGCGGCGCGGGCGCCCTGTCCGGTCAGGCCCTGGCGCAGTTCCCTGTTTGGTGCGGCGCCGGCAATCGCGCCAGCTCAGGGATTGCGGGATTGGCGTCCGCCGATGGCGCTGACCGACAGCCGGGTTTCGCCGGCGGCGGCGCGGTGCGCGGCGGCCCGCCAGGCATGGCCGTAGGCCACTTCGATGCTCAGCGCGATCACGCCGTCGGGGCGGCGCTGGGCTTCCAGCGCCGCGCAGAGCCGGTCGCGCCAGTCCCGGCCCACCAGCCCGCCGCGGCGGCCTTCGGCGGGATTGCCGCCCAGCGCGCG
The DNA here is from genome assembly GCF_059760905.1 of Achromobacter sp. 1011811831. Lineage (NCBI taxonomy): Bacteria > Pseudomonadati > Pseudomonadota > Betaproteobacteria > Burkholderiales > Alcaligenaceae > Achromobacter > Achromobacter sp. 1011811831. The sequence goes on along the minus strand of NZ_JCBANG010000025.1, from coordinate 14,383 downwards.
CACGTCCTGCAGCAGTTTTTCCGGGCTGCGGTAGGTGAGCGTCAGGATTTCCTGGTCCATCACCGGATCGGCGAAGCCGTTTTCCACCAGCAGGTCGCCGAAGTCGTGCATGTCCACGAAGGACGGCGTGGCGGTGCGCAGGCCGGCGTCGGCCAGCGCCTGGCGCAGCTCGCGCAGCGTGGCCGGTCCCAGACAGGAGAACATGGCCAGCCCGCCGACCTTCAGTACGCGCCGCCATTCGGCCAGCGCCGCGTGCGGCGCGCGGTGCCAGTGCAGGGCCAGGTTGGACCAGACCAGCTCCAGCGATTCCGGCGCCAGGCCGGTCTGCGCCAGATCGCCGTTGACGAAGGCGGGCGCGGCCGGGCCGCGACGCGCCAGCTTGCCGATCCAGGCGCCCAGCCCGCCCGGCGCGTGGCGCTTGCGGGCGGCGGCCAGCAGCGGTTCGCAGTTGTCCAGGCCGGTGTAGGCGGCATCCGGATAGCGCTCGCGCAGCAGCGGCAGGTTGTCGCCCGCGCCGCAGCCCGCGTCCAGCATGGCCTGCGGCGCCAGCCGGATGTACTGCAGCCGGCCCAGCATGCGGCGCGCGACTTCGCCATAGAGGAACTGGGCCTCGGACAGGTCGCCACGGCGCGCGAACTGGCGCGGCACGTCGGCGCTGACGATGGGCAGGGTGGGCAGGGGGGCGGATTCGGGAAGGGACATTTCGGTCGCGCCCGCGTCGGAAGGAGCGGGCGGAACATGATTTGATGACGGGATGGCAGACATTATTGCGCATCCGGGCCGCCGGCCCCGATTTCCCCTACGACGCGCCGGCCGACAACTGTTGTCGCGGCTGGCGTCGGCCATGGGCTGCGATTGCCCGCTATGCGGCGCGCGGGTGCGGGGCGCGCGGCTGTGCGCGGGCTGCGAGGCCGACGTCACCCGCAGCTGCCGTGAACCGGGCGCGCGCTGTCCGCGCTGCGCGCAGCGCCTGCGCCAGCCGGCCCCGCTGTGCGCGGGCTGCCTGGGCCGGCCGCCCGCCTACCTGCGCGCCATCGTGGCATTCGACTACGAGCCGCCGGGCGTGGCCCTGATCAGCCAGTTGAAGACCCGGCTGCGCCTGTCGCTGGCGCCGGTGCTCGCGCGCCTGCTGGGGGCGGCCGTCGCGCGGGAGGCGCCCCTGCCTGCCGATGCGGTGCTGGCCGCCGTGCCGGCCAGCCGGGCCTCGCTGCGTCGGCGCGGCATGAACCCGGCCATGGAGATCGCCCGCAGCCTGGCCGAGGCGCTGGATCTGCCCCTGCGGCATGGCGCGCTGCTGCGCCTGCGCGAGACGCCGCGGCAGGCGGGGCTGGGCCGGCGCGAGCGCCGCGCCGGTCTGGCCGGCGTGTTTCGCGGGCAGGGCGTGCACGGCCGGCACGTGGCGCTGGTGGACGACGTGATGACCACGGGCAGCACGGCCGAGGCCGCCGCGCGGGCCCTGTTGGCGGCCGGCGCGCTCAGCGTGACCGTGCTGGCCGCCGCGCGCACGCCGGGACGCGGGTCGTGAGCGGCCCGGGCTGGTGGCCGCGCTTGTTCGGCGGCGGCAAGGACGCATTCCTGGCTGCGGGTATCGGTCGGGCCATGGCCGGCCGCCGAGCCGAAATCGGCGACAATTCCGCACGGGCGCGGTCCGACTCGCGCCCTTGCTTGCACGTTTGCTTCCCCTGACTTTTTTCCTGCCCATGTTCCACGTCATCCTCGTCTGCCCCGAGATTCCGCCCAACACGGGCAACGCCATCCGCCTGTGCGCCAATACCGGCGCGCAGTTGCATCTGGTGCGGCCGCTGGGGTTCGAGCTGGACGATGCGCGCATGCGCCGCGCAGGCCTGGACTACCACGAGTGGCAGCCGGTGCGGGTGCACGACACGCTGGAAGAGGCGCTGGCCGACACGGGCGCGGCCCCCGCCGGCATCTATGCGCTGACCACGCATGCACAGCGCAGCGTGGCGGATGTGGCCTTCAAGCCGGGCGACGTGTTCGTCTTCGGCCGCGAGTCGGCCGGGCTGTCGGACGCACATCAGGCGCTGTTCCCGCCGCAGCAGCGGCTGCGGCTGCCCATGCGCGCCGGGCAGCGCAGCCTGAACCTGTCGAACGCGGTCGCGGTGACCGTGTTCGAGGCCTGGCGTCAGCAGGGTTACGACGGCGGGTCCTAATCCAGCGACAGGTTCAGCTTCTGGATCACCTGGTCCCAGCGCGCTTTTTCATTCTTGATGCGGCTGGTCAGCGCTTCCGGCGTGGACGGTGCGGGCGTGAAGTATTGCAGTTCCATCTGCTTGCGCACGGCCGGGCTGTCGATGATGCGGGCCAGCTCGGAATTCAGCCGTTCGATCACGGGCGTGGGCGTGCCGGCGGGCGCCAGCACCGCGTTCCACGAGATCGCCTCGAAATCCGGGTAGCCCTGCGCGGCCATGGTCGGAATGCCCGGCAGGGCGGCGCTGGGTTCCAGGCTGGTCACGGCCAGCAGCTTGACCTTGTTGTCGCGGGTCTGCGGCACGGCGATGGCGGGCACCATGAAGCCGGCCTGCACGTCGCCGCCGATGATGGCGGTGATGACCTGCGGGAAACCGGAGTAGGGGATGTGGGCCAGGTCGACGCCGGCGCGTTCCTTGAACATCTCCATCGCCAGGTGCGCCGAGCTGCCGGGGCCGACCGAACCGTAGTTCAGCGAGTTGCCGCGGCTCTTGACCAGCTTGACGAAGTCCTTGACGTTGTCGACCTGCAGGCTGGACGGCACCACCAGCACGTTGGGGCTGGTGCCCACCAGCGAGACGGGCGCCAGGTCGCGCAGGGGGTCGTAGCCCAGCGTCTTCTTGTACAGCGTGGGGGCGGTGACCAGCGGGCCGTTGATCGTGTAGAGCAGCGTGTAGCCGTCCGGCTTGGCCTGCGCCACGATGCGGGTGCCGATATTGCCGCCGGCGCCCGGCTTGTTGTCGACCACGATGGGTTGGCCCAGCGCCTGCGATAGCGGCTCGGAGATCGTCCGCGCCAGGATGTCGGGCGAGGAACCTGGCGGGAAGGGCACCACCAGGTGGATCGGGTGGTCGGGCCAGTCGGCGTGGGCGGCGGCGGGCAGGACGGCGGCCAGGCTCAGGCACAGGCCGCGCAGCAGGCGGCCGACCCGGAACTTGCGGGCTTGCGACATGGATGGAGTCTCCAGGAGGGTCGTGACGTGGGTCTTGTTATGGGGTGGCGGCCGGGTCCGCGCTTTCGTAGCGGGCGTCGCGCGCCAATAGCGCCGACACCGCCGTCATCGGGGCCACGCCTTCGAACAGCACGGCGCAGACGGCTTCGGTGATGGGCAGCTCGACGCCGGCGGCGCGCGCCCGGTCCAGCGCGGCCTGGGCGCAGCGCACGCCCTCGGCGGTGATGCCGCTGGCCAGGATGTCGGCCAGCTTGCGGCCGGCGCCGATCTCCAGGCCCACGCGGCGGTTGCGCGACAGTTCGCCGGTGGCGGTGAGCACCAGGTCGCCCAGGCCGGTCAGGCCGGAGAAGGTCTCGGCCTGCGCGCCCAGGGCCACGCCCAGTCGCGCCATCTCGGCCAGGCCGCGGGTGATCAGCGCCGCGCGGGCATTGGTGCCCAGCGCCAGGCCGTCGCCGATGCCGCAGGCGACGGCGATCACGTTCTTGAGCGCGCCGCCGACCTCCACGCCGACCAGGTCGGCGCTGGCGTACACGCGCAGCGCGGCGCCATGGAAAGCCTGGATGGTGCGATCGCGCACGGGCGCGGCGCTGCTGGCGATGGTCAGCGCCACCGGCAGGCCCTGCGCGACTTCACGCGCGAAGGACGGCCCGGACAGCACGCCGCATCGGGCCTGCGGCAGCGCTTCGCGCACGATCTCGTGCGGCAGGCGGGCGGTGCCGGCTTCGAAGCCCTTGCAGGTCCAGACGATGGGGGTGTTTTGCAGGCCCAGCGCGGGCAGCCGGCTTGCCAGCTCGGCGCAGATGGCGCCCAGCCCGGCCACGGGCACGCCCAGCACGATCAGGCCGGCGCCGCCGTCCTGTCGCAGGCTGGCGAGCGTGGCGTCGAGGTCGCTGGAATACTGCAGTGCCGGCGGCAGGGAAATGCCGGGCAGGTAGCGTTCATTTTCCCGCCGGGCCGCGAGAGCGGCCGCCTGGGCGGCGTCGCGCGCCCAGAGCACGGTGGGGTGGCGGCGGCTGGAGGCCGCCGCCAGGGCGGTGCCCCAGCTTCCCGCGCCCAGTACGGCGACGCGCAGGCTGGGCGAGGCGGAAGCGGTCATGGGGCGGTCCCTGGGGTTGCGCGGGTCAGCCTTACTGGCGGGTCGCGCTGGGGGGCAGGATGATGCCCGAGTCGCCGCTGGCGCCGTTGCCGTTGGCCGAGCCTTGCTGCTGGGCCAGTTCGGCCAGGCGCTGCTCGTACAGGGCCTGGAAGTTCACTTCGGTCAGGTGCAGCGGGGGCATCGAGGTGCGGGTGATCGCGTCGGCGATGTTGGCGCGCAGGTACGGGTAGAGCATGGTCGGGCAGACGATGCCCAGCAACGGATCCAGCTGCTCTTCGGGGATGTTGGCGGCTTCGAAGATACCGGCCTGGGTGCCTTCGACCAGGTAGACCACCTTGTCGTTGATGCGGGTGGTGACGGTGACCGTGACCGTGGTTTCGAACACGGTGTCGGCCAGGCGCTGGCCGCCGACGGCGATGCTCACTTCCACCTGGGGTGCTTCCTGCTCCAGGAAGACGTGGGGCGCATTCGGCATTTCCAGCGAGAGGTCTTTCAGGTAGACGCGCTGCAGGTTGAACGAGGGCGCGTCGTTGCCGCCTTCTTGCTGGGTGTTTTGGTTCTGGTCAGCCATGAGTGTTTCCGTTGGTAGGAGGGGGCAAAAATATAAGAGGGTCAGCCGTTGAGCAGGGGCGCGAGGCCGCCCGCGCGATCCAGCGCCATCAGGTCGTCACAGCCGCCCACGTGGGTGTCGCCGATGAAGATCTGGGGCACGGTGCGGCGGCCGGTGCGCTCGATCATGACGTCGCGCTGTGCCGGATCGCGGTCGATCTGGATGATTTCCAGGTCGGCCACGCCGCGCTGCTCCAGCAGCGCCTTGGCGCGGGCGCAGTAGGGGCAATAATCCTTGCTGTACATGACAACTTTGTTCATGGGCGTTCCTGCGTATCGTGAACCGTGTGGCGGAGAGCTGGGGGCGAGGCCCCCGGGATCACTTCTGCGTGACCGGCAGGCTCGCGGCCAGCCAGGCGCGCATGCCGCCGTCCAGCGGCACCACGTCGGCGTAACCCTGGGCGCGCAGCTTGGCGGCGGCGCGGGCCGAATCGCGGCCATTGTCGCAGACCACGATCAGCGGCTTGTTCTTGGGCAGGTTGCCGGCCTTCTGTTCCAGGTCGGCGGCGGGCACGCTGCGGGCCTGGGCGATGTGGCCGGCCTGGAACTGCTCGGCCGGGCGCACGTCGACCCAAACCGCCTGGCGCTGGTTGACCATCTGGATGGCTTCGGAGGTGCTCACGGCGGAGCCGGCCCGGCCTTTACGCAGGGCGGGCACCATCAGCATGATGCCGGACACCACGGCCACGGCGACGATGAAGACGTTGTTTTTATCGAGCAAGAATTGCAGAAGATCCACGGAGCATCCTGAAGTGCGGCGGCTAGCCTTGGTAGCGACAAGCCCGGACAGGCGCCGCAGGGCAAATCTGCGGGTGCGCCCGGGCAAAATCAAGGGCAAAATCGCTCAATTATAAAATGAGCGCATTGTTCAACCGCATTTCCCAACTTTAACCCGCGCTTGCGCGTGACTAGCCATGCATAAACTCGTTCTGATGCGCCACGGCGAAAGCCAGTGGAACCTGGAAAACCGCTTCACCGGCTGGACCGACGTCGACCTGACCGACACCGGCCGCGAACAGGCCCGCAAGGCCGGCGAACTGCTCAAGAAAGAAGGCTATACCTTCGACCTGGCCTACTCCTCGTTGCTCAAGCGCGCCATCCGCACCCTGTGGATCGCCCTGGACGCGATGGACGCCATGTATACCCCGGTCGGTGTGACCTGGCGCCTGAACGAGCGCCACTACGGCGCCCTGCAGGGCCTGAACAAGGCCGAGACCGCCGCCAAGTACGGCGACGAGCAGGTGCTGGTCTGGCGCCGCGCCTATGCCATCGCGCCCGAGCCGCTGGCGCTGGACGACGAGCGCCACCCGCGCTTCGACAAGCGCTACGCCAAGGTGCCGGCCGACCAACTGCCCGCCACCGAGTGCCTGAAGGACACCGTGGCGCGCGTGCTGCCGTTCTGGAACGAGTCCATCGCCCCGGCCATCCGCGCCGGCCGCAACGTGCTGATCGCCGCCCACGGCAACAGCCTGCGCGCGCTGATCAAGCACCTGGACAATGTGTCGGACGACGACATCGTCAACCTGAACATCCCCACGGGCCAGCCGCTGGTCTATGAACTGGATGATGACCTGCGCCCGATCCGCCACTATTATCTGGGCGATGCCGCCGAGATCGAGGCGGCCATGGCCGCCGTGGCGGCCCAGGGCAAGGCCAAGAAGGACTAAGGACAAGGGCCCGAAAGGGCTCCTCCATCAGGTGGAAACAGGTTCAGTCATGCGTCGCGCGTCGGGGTTGTTGTTGGCGGTCGTTCTGGCCGGTGGAGCGCTTTCGGCCCGCGCCGCGCCCAATGACCTGGCCGGGCGCCAGTCCGAGGCCGAGCGCCAGCAGGCCCAGTTGCGCGACCGCATCGAGAACCTGCAAAAGGACATCGACACGCGCGAGGCCGCCCGCAAGGAAGCGGCTGACGCGCTGAAACAGTCCGAATCCTCCATTTCCCGCATCAACCTGCGGCTGCGCGAGCTGGCCGAGGCCAACCGCCAGGCCCAGGCCGACCTGGGCAGCCTGGAAAAGCAGATCGGCGCCCAGCAGGCGACGCTGGCCAAGCGCCGCGTCGAGCTGGCCGACCAGCTGCGCACCCAGTACACCAGCGGCCTGTCGCCCTGGACGGCGCTGCTGTCCGGCGACGATCCACAACTGTTGGGCCGCAACCTGGGCTACCTGGACTACGTGTCCCAGGCCCGCGCCCAGGCGGTGCAGGCGCTGCGCGCCGACATCGACCGGCTGGCCGCGTTGCAGGGCAAGGCCGACGCCCGTCGCGCCGAGATCGAAAAAGTGGTGGCCGAAACCACCGAGCAGAAGACCGCCCTGGTCGGTCAGCAGAAAGAACGCTCCACGCTGCTGGCCCAGCTGGAAGGGCAGATCGCCGCCCAGCGCGCCGAGGCCAACAAGCTGGGTCGGGACGACCAGCGCCTGTCGCGCCTGATCACCGACCTGGACGCGGCCATCGTCAAGCAGGCCGAGGAGGCCCGCCGCGCGGAAGAGGCGCGCAGGAAGGCCGAGGAAGCGCGCCGCGCCGAAGAGGCGCGTCGGGCCGAGGAAGCGCGCAAGAAGGCCGAGGCCGAGCGCCGCGCCGAGGACGCCCGCAAGAAAGCCGACGAAGCGCGCCGCGCCGAGGCCGAGCGCAAGGCGGCGGCCGACGCGCGCCGCAACCGCGATGCGCAGGATGCGCAGGACGCGGCCCGGGCGCGCGAGCAGGTCGAGGCCGCCGCCCGCCAGCAGCGCGGACCGGTCGCCGTGGCCGACCCGGACGCCGCCGGCCTGCGTCCGGCCGATCGCCAGTCGCATACCCGCCTGACCGGCCCGGCCGACACGCCGTCGGCCAAGCCGACGGAACCGGCGAAAAAACCGGAATCCAAGCCGGAACCGGTCGAGGCCGACAGCGCTCCAACCCGGACCGCATCCGTGTCGCAGCAGACGACGCGCCCCGTGGTCGGCGGCGGCAACGGCCTGAAGCACGGCCTGCCCATGCCGGTGCGCGGGCAGGTCCAGGGCCGGTTCGGCGTCGACCGTCCCGACGGCGGTGTCTGGCGCGGCGTGGTGCTGCGCGCGCCGGAGGGCACGCCGGTCAAGGCCGTCGCGCCCGGCACGGTGGTCTACGCCGAATGGCTGCGCGGTTTCGGCAACCTCATCATTGTGGATCATGGGCAGCAATATCTGACGGTCTATGCTTACAACCAGAGCCTGCTCAAGCGGGTGGGCGATCCGGTTGGCGGCGGCGACACCATCGCCCTGGTCGGGGCGACCGGCGGCCAAGTGGAATCCGGCCTATACTTTGAAATTCGCCATCGCGGCGCTCCTGTCGACCCGGCCCAGTGGCTGGCGCAGTAGATCAGTACCAGTTCAGTACATTATTGGCAGCCACTCGTTGGTACATCCGTAGGACAGCCGGCACGCTTGCGGCTCCCTCCGGCGAAAACAAAATTCGGGAAGTGTGCATGGGCACTCGCAAATTTCGCGGTTTCGGACTGATCGCCACCGGTGCGGTGGCAGGCGTATTGCTGAGCGTCGGCGTATCCGCCGTGGCCCAGCGCGGCAGCCCGCTGCCCCTGGACGAGCTCAGGCAGCTGAGCAACGTCTTCGCCGCGATCAAGAACAACTATGTCGAAGCGGTTGATGACAAGACGCTCATCAGCAACGCGATCTCCGGCATGGTGTCCAATCTGGATCCGCACTCGGCCTACCTGGACGCCGAGGCCTTCCGCGAAATGCAGACCGCCACGCAGGGCGAGTTCGGCGGCCTGGGCATCGAGGTCGGCGCCGAGGACGGTTTCGTCAAGGTCATTTCCCCCATCGAGGACACGCCCGCCGCCCGCGCCGGCGTGATGGCCGGCGACCTCATCATCAAGATCGACGACACGCCCACCAAGGGCATGTCGCTGAACGAAGCGGTCAAGCTCATGCGCGGCGCGCCCAAGTCGCCGATCACGCTGACCATCATGCGCGCCGACCGTCCCCAGCCCATCGTGCTGAAGATCGTGCGCGACATCATCAAGGTGCGCAGCGTGCGCAGCAAGATGCTGGACAACGGCATCGGCTACGTCCGCATCGCCCAGTTCCAGGAAAAGACCGGCGTCGACCTGGCCAAGCAGCTCAAGGACCTGGGCGCCAAGGATGCCCCCAAGGGCCTGGTGCTGGACCTGCGCAACGACCCGGGCGGTCTCCTGACCAGCGCCATCGGCGTGTCCGGCGCCTTCCTGCCGCCCGAGACCCTGGTGGTCTCGACCGACGGCCGCACGCCCGACGCCCGCCACAAGTACCTGGCCTCGCCGTCGGAATACGCGCGTGGCGAAAGCAACTACCTGTCGGGCCTGCCGGCCTGGACCAAGACCGTGCCGATGGTGGTGCTGGTCAACGTCGGCTCGGCCTCGGCATCCGAGATCGTGGCCGGCGCGCTGCAGGACCACAAGCGCGCCAAGGTGCTGGGCAACCGCACCTTCGGCAAGGGCTCGGTGCAGGTGATCCTGCCGCTGTCCGAGAGCACCGCGGTCAAGCTCACCACTTCGCGCTACTTCACGCCCAGCGGCCGTTCCATCCAGGCCACCGGCATCGAACCCGACTACGTGGTGGCCGACACCGCCGACGGCGACCTGTTCCGCCTGCCGCGCGAAGCCGACCTTCAACGCCACCTGTCGAACCAGCAGACCACCAACGAGGTGAAGTCCAGCGCCGACCAGGAAAACGTCGAGCTGCCGGCCAAGATCTTCGAATTCGGCGGCAAGGACGACTTCCAGCTGCAGCAGGCGCTGAACCTGCTGGCCGGCAAGCCGGTGCAGAAGGGCTCGGCCCGCGCCCAGGCCAAGGCCGACGCCAAGGTCGGCGGCCCGGCGCAGCGCATGAAGATCACGCCGACCGGAGTCGAGCCCAGCAAGGAAAAATGAACGACGAGCAACTGCTGCGCTACGCCCGCCACATACTGCTCGACGAACTCGGCATCGAGGGGCAGGAAAGACTGCTGGCGGCGCGGGTGCTGATCGTCGGCGCGGGCGGGCTGGGCTCGCCCGCCGCGCTGTACCTGGCCACCGCCGGCGTGGGCGACATCACGCTGGCCGACGACGACGTCGTCGAACTGAGCAACCTGCAACGCCAGATCCTGCACACCACGGCCAGCGTGGGCCGGCCCAAGGCCGAGTCCGGCCGCGACATGCTGGCGGCGTTCAACCCGCAGGCCCGCGTCCATGCGCGCGTCGAGCGCCTGCAGGGCCAGGCCCTGTCCGACGCGGTGGCCGCCGCCGACCTGGTGCTGGACTGCACCGACAACTTCACCACCCGCCACGCCATCAACCGCGCCTGCGTCGAGCACCGCAAGCCGCTGGTCTCGGGCGCCGCCATCCGTTTCGACGGTCAGGTCAGCGTCTATGACCTGCGCGACGACAAGGCGCCCTGTTACCACTGCCTGTTCCCCGAGGCCGATGACGTCGAGCAGGCCAATTGCGCCACCATGGGCGTGTTCGCGCCCGTGGTCGGCATCATCGGCAGCATGCAGGCCGCCGAGGCCCTGAAGCTGCTGTCCGGCGTCGGCGAAAGCCTGTCGGGCCGGCTGCAATGGCTGGACGTGCGCACCATGCAGTGGCGCAGCGTCAACGTGCAGCGCGACCCGGAATGTCCGGTCTGCGGACATCGGCCCGCCTGAAAATTCCCTCGCGCCGCATCGGCTTCAGTCGGTTTCACCGGCGTGCTATTGGCCTTGCGGCCAATGTATGGACTGAAAAATCCCTGCTATAACCGCAGCCTGCCCGTGGATCCGGGCCGGGGGCGCGAGAGTGGTGGATACGGGACTGAAGTTCAGCTTGCCTGCGTGGCGCTTGACGCGCTGGCTGACGCACGCCGGCCATGGCACGCCCGCCGACATCCGCGCGGCCCTGCTGGCCAGCCTGTTCGGAACGCTGCCCATCTTCGCCGGCGGCGTCATCAACACCGTGCTCATCTCCGGCATCGTCGCCTGGCGCCGGCCCGAGCCGCTGTACCTGTCCTGGCTCATCCTGGAGCTGGCGCTGGCCGCCGTGCGGGTCATGGTGCTGCGCTCGGCGCTGCGCGCCGCGCGGCACGGCGGCAACACGCATACCGACGTCTACATCCTGCTGGCGCTGCTGTGGGCTTTCAGCGTGGGCTATGGCGTCTTCGTCACCTTCCTGAATGGCGACTGGCTCTCGGCCACGCTGGCCGGCGTGTCCTGCGGCGCCATGGCCGGCGGCATCTGCTTCCGCAACTATGGCGCGCCCCGCCTGGTCGCGGCGATGATCTTCCTGAGCCTGGGGCCGATGTGCCTGGGGGCGCTGTTCACCGGCGAGGCGGTCACCGCCATTGTCTTCATCCAGATTCCGTTCTACCTGGTCAGCATGAGCATCGCCTCGCACCGGCTGAATCGCATCCTGGTGTCCACCATGCTGTCCGAGCGCGAGAACGATCGCCGCGCCAGCGAGGACGTGCTCACCGGCCTGGCCAACCGGGCCGGACTGCAGTCGGCGCTGGAGCGCATCTGCTCCGGCACGCGCGAGCACGACACGCCCGCCGCGCTGCTGTACATGGACATGGACGATTTCAAGATCATCAACGACACCCATGGGCATGCCGCTGGCGACCAGGTGCTCAAGACCATCGCCGACCGCATGCGCGGCATGCTGCGCGTGGACGACGTGGCCGCGCGCATGGGCGGCGACGAGTTCATCGTGCTGGTCACCGGCATCGATGCGCCGGCCGCGCTGCGGCTGGGCGAACACCTGCTGCAGGACGTCTCGCATCCGATCGCGCTGGCCGACGGCACGCGCGTGAGCGTGGGACTGTCCATCGGCATCAGCATCATCTCGCGCAACAACCGCGACGCCCAGGCCGCGCTGGACGCGGCCGACGCCGCCCTGTACCGGGCCAAGGCGCAGGGCGGCCGCTGCTGCGCCGTCGCCGGGGCGTTCGAGGACGACGCCGCGCAACAGGAGGGCGACGTCGTGGCGGCCTGAGGCGGGCCGCGGTATCGGCCCAGGATAGGCCCAGGATAGGCCCAGGATAGAGCCAGGATAGGGCCAGGATAGAGCCAGGATAGGGCCAGGATAGGGCAGGGACCGGCCAGGGCAGCGTTCTCCGCCACCCGGACTTCGCCGTCGTGGACGCCGCTCGTCTGCTGGGAAAAGCGGGCGCTGTCTAGAAAAGTTATCAGATAACCTGAAAAATATGCCTATAATCGCGGCATGCTGACGCCTTCCCTGACCCTGACCGAACAGGTCGCCCGCCAGATCGCCGCCGACATTGCCCAGGGCGTGCATCCCGTTGGCGCCAAACTGCCGTCCGGCCGCGTGCTGGCCGAACAGTACGGCGTCAGCGCCGCGGTGATCCGCGAAGTCACCGAGCGCCTGCGCGCGCAGGGCCTGATCCAGAGCCGCCAGGGCTCCGGCTGCACCGTCACCTCGCGCACCGGCGCGCAGGGCTTCCTGTTGTCGGACAGCATCGCCGCCAGCCGCGAACAGCTGGCCAGCGTGTACGAGCTGCGCATGGAACTCGAAGGCGGCGCCGCGGCGCTGGCCGCGCTGCGCCGCGACGACGCCGACCTGGCCGCCATGGCCGACTCGCTGGCGAGGCTGGAGCGGCACCTCGAAGACCCGGAGCAGGGCGTCGAAAACGACATCTCGTTCCACCTGGCCGTGGCCGCCGCCACGCACAACAGTCATTACGCGGACCTGCTGCGCTACCTGAACCTGCAACTGCGCCAGGCCGTGGGCGCGGCGCGCGCCAACAGCCGCCAACAGGCCGGACTGAGCGTTGCCGTGCACCAGGAGCATGTGGCGGTGTTCGAAGCCATCCGGGCGCAGGACGCCGTCGCCGCCCGCCAGGCGGCCGTGGGGCACCTTCGGCAAGCCGCCGCGCGATTGCAGCTGGCGCTGGCGAAGGACGCGCCGTAGCGCGCCGCTGTCCCGTCATCGACCCGATTCGTTTCCGACCAGTCCTACTCTCCACCGCTAGTTCCACCGTTTCCAGGCACTCCTCATGAGCTCAACCGATTTCGCCCAACGCCTGGTCCAGGCCCTGGGCCCCGACACCGTCGCCACCGCCGAACAGGACATCGCGCCCTGGCTGTCCGACTGGCGCGGCCTGTACAACGGCCGCGCCCAGGCGGTGGTGCGCCCGCGCCGCACCGAAGAGGTCGCCACTTGCCTGGCGCTGTGCCAGCAGGCCGGCGTGCCGGTGGTGCCGCGCGGCGGCAATACCGGCCTGTGCGGCGGCGCCACGCCCGACCAGGGCGCGGCCAACGTGGTGCTGAGCCTGGATCGCATGAATGCCGTGCGCGGCATCGACACCATCGCCAACACGCTGGTGGCCGAGGCCGGCTGCATCCTGGGCAACCTGCGCCGCGCGGCGCAGGACGCCGGCCGGCTGCTGCCGCTGAGCCTGGCGGCCGAGGACTCCAGCCAGATCGGCGGCAACGTCGCCACCAACGCCGGCGGCGTGAACGTGGTGCGCTACGGCATGGCGCGCGAGCTGGTGCTGGGCCTGGAAGCCGTGCTGCCCACGGGCGAGGTGTTCCACGGCCTGCGCACGCTGCGCAAGGACAACACCGGCTACGACCTCAAGCAGCTCCTGATTGGCTCCGAGGGCACGCTGGGCGTGATCACCGCCGTGGCGCTGCGCCTGTTTCCGCGCGCCGACGTGCGCTCGGTGGTGCTGGCGGCGGTGGAGTCGCCGGCCCAGGCGCTGCGCCTGTTCGAGCTGTTGTACGCCAAGTGCGGCGCGCGCTTGCAGGCCTTCGAGTATTTCTCGGGCGATTGCCTGGACCTGGTGCTGACGCACGCCGAAGGCGTGCAGGAGCCCTTCGGCCAGCGCTATCCCGCCTATGTGCTGGTGGAGCTGGCCGATTCGGCCGACGAGGCCGCGCTGAACGCCTTGCTGGAGAACGTGATCGGCCAGGCGCTGGAAGACGAGCTGTGCCTGGACGCGGTGGTGTCGGCCTCGCTGGCCCAGTTGCAGGGACTGTGGAAGCTGCGCGAGGAAATCTCCGAGGCGCAGCGCGCCGACGGCCCGCACCTGAAGCACGACGTGTCCCTGCCCATCGAGCGCATCCCGGACTTCATGGCCTCGGCCCAGGCCCGGCTGCAGGCGCAGTTCTCCGGCATCCGCCCTTTCATCTTCGGCCACTTCGGCGACGGCAACCTGCACTACAACCTGTCGCGCCCGGCCGGCGCGCCGCGCGACTGGGCCGCCACGCAGGGCGCGGCCATCACCGACGCCGTGCTGGACGAGGTCAACCGCTACGGTGGCAGCATCAGCGCCGAGCACGGCATCGGCCAGCTCAAGCGCGATCACTTCCTGCACAGCAAGGATCCGCTGGAACTGCGGCTGATGCGTGAGATCAAGCGCCTGGTGGATCCAGCGGGCATCATGAACCCGGGCAAGCTGCTGTAGGCGGCCGCCCGCGCGCCTCCAGGCAGCATCCCTGGCGCCTCATCGCGCTGGTTCGCCCGAGCCGGCCGTCGCCGGACGAGGGCGCCCGGCGCCGTCTGGCGACAAAAAAACCGCGCCGCCCTGCAAGGGGC